>JAKPQU010000535.1 GCA_029555925.1 Bacillota bacterium | reverse complement strand
CCTTCACTTTTCACTCTTCACGACTCACTACTCACGACTCACTACTTATTACTAAATATCTTAATTAAAACCAGTAAAAGAAATATAACGACCAGTATGATTGCAGGTAATAAGGATCGTATTTTTCTTGAAAGATTTTTCTTATTTTTATTTTTATTGGAAGCAGAGGTATCTTCAGGGTCAAACTTGATAACATAATGGGTAGATTTATCTTCAGGATAAGAAGAAGGCCTGTCTTCTGATATTTCGGTAAAAGTTACAGAAACAGGCATAACGGAAGATTTCTCCAGTTTTTTCGAAGTGGCAACTTTTTCAAAATCCCTTTTCATTTCACTTACACTCTGATAACGTTTTTCTTTTTTAAGTTCCATTGCTTTCAATATTATAGCTTCCAGCTCTTCCGTAACAGACGGATTCAAAGTGCCGGGCTTTTTGAATTCACCGGGTGTTATCATACGTTTTACGGCATCAAGAGGTTTCTCGCCTGTAAAAAGGTAATATAATGTGGCTCCAAGAGAATAAATATCACTTCTCATATCAGTACCTATGGAAGTGTATTGTTCGGGAGATGAAAAATTTGCACTTACTGCTCTTGCTGCCGGCATAGTTTTACTTCCGTAATATTTTGAGATACCAAAATCTATGAGCCTGAATGCTCCCGATCTGTCTATCATTATATTCTGAGGTTTCAAATCTTTAAATATAACAGGAGGATTCTGACTGTGGAGATATTCAAACATGGAACATAATTCTATGGCGAGGTTTAAAACTACCTGAACTGACCAGTAATCAATATTACTTTCGTAACTGATTACAAGATCTTCTCCTTCTATATATTCCATAATCATGTAATATCTTTGATTTTCTTCAAAATAATCCTTAAATTCAGGTAATTTAGGATGTTTTAATTCTCTGAGCATATTCACTTCAAGGCGTATCTGATTTTCCACTTCAGCTCTTTCCGCAGGATCTGTACAATAAATTACCAGTTCCTTTACGGCAAGATATGTATTATCTGTCATATCTTCTACAAGATAAACATCAGAATAACCGCCTTTTCCTATGACTTTGATAACTTTATATTGATTATGTAAAATATCGCCTGTATTTAAAGACATATTTATAATATAATTCAGACGGTAACAAGTGTTACCGGTAACATTTCCTTCATATGGAAAATTTTTATAATATACGACAAAAATTATAGCACATATTTACGTGCTATTCAATGAATCACATAATAGATTCTTTATTTGTATTGTATTTGTTTATGGCATATTTTATGACAGGTAGATTCATTAATCAATGTATCTCGTGATACGTAAAATGGGTAATACATGAGATTTTGCAACGCATCACGCATTATGCATCACGACTTAGTACCGTAACAGGTAAAATAGTATCCGTAAAAAGCTTCTGCCTGGCGGGCTCTGGAGAAGAAAAATTAGTTTTTTATATAGAATTAAAAATTAAATAAGGGCTAATTTATTGTCTGTAAAACAAATTAAATAAGGCACATTATTTTTCTTCTCCAGAGTCTGTCAGGCAGAAGCTGATAAATGGTTACTAATTTACCTGTAGCGGTATTTAGTTACTTAACTGCCTGCAATAAGTCTGTCTATTTCAGAAAGCAGGTCGTTCACTTTAAAAGGTTTAGGAAGAAATGCATTTGCACCGACTTTTTCTACTTTGTCTCTAATATCCTTATCTGTAATGGATGACATCATAAGAACCGGTATATGACTGTAATGTTCATGAAATTTCACCAGCCTGGCTATGGCGAGTCCTGTCATGGAAGGCATAATAATATCAAGAACAAGCATATGGAGCGGTTCTTCCTGAAGTTTTCTGTAGGAATCAAGGCCATCCGGGAAAAAATGGTTCATATCCTTCTTTTTTACTCAATGCAGTTTTTATTAATTTTACGAAAATTATCCCTGAATTACACCTGACTGTGTGAGTCTGAAGGATCCTTCTTTTACATCGGAAGAATTGGTACCAACAAAAACTTTAAAATCTCCTGCTTCTACTCCGTAACTCATATCTTTTCTGTAAAAGGCAAGATCTTTCGCTGTGATTTCAAAAGTAACTGTCCCGGATTTACCCGGTGCCAGAGTAATTTTCCTGAAACCTTTAAGTTCTTTCACCGGCCTTGTTACGCTTCCTACAAGATCTCTTATATATAACTGCACTGTCTCTTCTCCTGTAACAGAACCGGTATTTTTCACAGTTACACTTACTTTAAGCGTATCTTTAAGAGAAATTTCCTTTTTATCCAGAGTAAGGGGAGAATATTCAAATGTCGTATAAGACAGACCGTATCCGAAAGGATAGAGAGGACTGTTGGGCACATCCAGATATTTAGAAGTATATTTATTTTTCTCATCCATCGGTCTGCCTGTATTTTTCATATTATAATAAAGCGGAATCTGTCCTACTGTTCGCGGAAATGTTACTGTAAGTTTTCCAGAAGGATTATAATCTCCGAATAGCACATCGGCTATTGCATTTCCCGCCTCTGTTCCCAGAAACCATGTTTCCAGTATGCCGTCGAGATTCTCTGCTTCCCAGGAAATTGTGAGAGGCCTGCCGTTCATAAGCACTAGCACAACCGGTTTTCCTGTCTTTTTCAGTTCCACAAGAAGTTCTTTCTGAACTCCGGGAAGATCAAGATTTGACCTGCATGCAGCTTCTCCGCTCATAGAAGCACTCTCTCCCATTACTGCCACTATGACATCGGATTTTTTCGCTGCTTCAAGAGCTTCGTTAAATCCTTTTTTATCGCTATCTGAGATAGAACATCCCTTTACATAAAGAATCTCTGTAGAAGAAGATATTTTGCTTTTTATACCTTCCATAACAGACACGGCTTTTTTCCAGTCTCCTGCGGCACACCAGGAACCTATGAGATTTTCCTTATCATCTGCAAGGGGGCCTATAAGAGCTATGGTTTTCACATCTTTTTTAATGGGAAGTATAGTACGATCATTTTTCAGAAGAACTATAGATTTCCTGGCAATATCTCTGGCATGAGAGAGAAATTCTTCTGTCATCACATAATTTTTCTCCCTTTTTTCATCACAGTAGAGGTAAGGATTAGCAAAAAGACCTTTTTTATATTTCATCTCTAAAATTCTTCTTACGGAATTATCTATCTGATGTATTGAAACTTTTCCTTCTTTTACAAGTTCAGGAAGATATTTATAATAGGTTGCACCCTGCATGTCCATATCAAGACCTGCATTGAATGCAAGAAGTGCTGCTTCTTTCTCATCTGCCACTATGCCATGACAGATCATTTCATTTACAGAGGTATAATCTGACACTACAAAACCGGCAAAACGCCATTTTTTCTTGAGAATTTCATCGAGGAGATATTTATTGCCTGTACATGGCACACCATCAAGTTCGTTAAAGGCACTCATAAAGGTGCATACACCTGCGTCCAGTGCGCCTTTAAAAGGAGGTAAATATGTAGAGAACAGTTCTCTCTGAGATATATCTACAGTGCTGTAGTCTCTTCCTGCCTGGGCTGCTCCGTAGGCGCAGTAATGTTTTGCGCATGCAAGGAGACTGTCAGGAGCAGACATGTCATTGCCCTGAAAACCTTTAACCCTGGCTTTTGCTATAAGGGTTCCAAGATAAACATCTTCTCCGGCACCTTCACTTATCCTTCCCCATCGGGGATCTCTTGCAATATCCACCATAGGCGCAAAGGTCCAGTGAATACCTTCGGCAGATGCCTCAATAGCCGCAATTCTCGCACTTTTCTCTATGCCGGAAAGATTCCATGAACAGGACTCTCCCAGGGATATGGGGAAAATAGTTCTGTGTCCGTGAATAACATCATACCCGAAGAGAAGAGGTATATGGAGCCTTGTTTCCTCCACAGCTATTTTCTGGAGATCATAATTATATTTTGCCGTATAGGCATTAAAGATAGAACCGGTTTTCCCTGATCTTATATCATCTTTATAGGTGCTTCTCATGGTAGGTCCCGTTACATCCCAGTCACTCGTAAAGAGAGTGAGCTGTCCTACTTTTTCTTCAAGGGTCATTTCCTTTATTAAATTATCAATCTTCTGTCTCATAACAAAAATATCTTTCTTTTCATCATTTTTTGCCATAACGGTCTGAAACATGGTAAATACAAATAAGAGACACAAAAAACATATTAATTTTTTCATATGTCACCTCTCTAAAATTTTTAATAATTTACTGACCTGAGCATAAGCATGTAATAAAAGTTTTCCTCCCGTCACGCGTTACGCGTTACGCGTCACGAGAGCATATATTTATTATTTATGCTCACCTCAGTAATTTAAACAGGCACCGGCACCCATGCCGGATAGATTAAGCAGTTCCCGCATAGCAATTCCTCCCGTGACGCGTAACGCGTCACGAAACTATTATCCATCATAACAGCATATACCGGTTCTGGGAGAATTAACTGCACGGAGGATAAAAGAACATCCATGAGAGCCGGCACAGATTTCACACAGGGGGCCGCATGTGCAGCAAATCTTTATAGATATTCTCTTATTGCACTGACAGCAGATTAGCTCCGGCTGTTCGTTTCTGGCAAGAAGTTTAACCCATTTGCCCTCTGTTTCGCCGTAATATTCACTCAAAACCCGCAATTTCAGATCGGTGCTCGAACCGAAATCATATTTATAATCGAAATCCATACCGGGTCTGAGCAAATCCATAAGCCTGATCTCCATATCTTTATACCCCATATAGTCTTTCGGATAGGACACATAGGCTTCTTTATCTATTTTAAAGCTGCTGAGATGATCACAGCATTCAAGCCAGATATATCTTAAATAGCCGTCTAAATCCCTGAGCTTCGAAGAGACGGGAATCTCTATATGAAGCCAGTATAACCTGTATCCTTCAACAAGTATATGAAAACATTTTACCCCTTTATTTTTTTCAAGAACCGATTTTCTTTCTTTACATGTTTCTAGATGTTTCCACATGCCTGACTTCGTAAATATCTTATTACAGTAACTGCATATGCCTTTCGTCTTAGTTTCTGCCACCGGCATTCCTCCCTTCCCGTG
The DNA here is from genome assembly GCA_029555925.1 of Bacillota bacterium. The sequence continues at coordinate 766 of JAKPQU010000535.1, read as the reverse complement.
ATAGCTTTCTGAGCCCCAGTATTGCCGCCCCAAAAGCTCCTGTAAGTTCCGGTTTCTGCGGCACATTTAACTTTATATTCAGGTTTTTTTCAATGGCCCTTACGACACCGGTATTTCTTGCGACTCCTCCGGTCATGGTAACTTCTTCTCTGAGACCAACTCTTTCTACGAGTCCGGCTGTCCTTTCTGCCACACCTCTATGAATACCCTTTATTATATTTTCTTTTGTTTCTTTTTCAGCCATAAGAGATATAACCTCCGACTCGGCAAATACGGTACAGATGCTGTTTATAGATATATTCTTTTTAGCCATTTCGTCAAATTTCGACAGTTCATCCAGTGAGACAGCAAGAGTTCTGCACATCATTTCCAGAAATTTTCCTGTACCTGCAGCACATTTATCATTCATAACAAAATCAAAGGGTTTCCCGTGCTGATTTACAGCAATTACTTTACTGTCCTGTCCTCCTATATCTACAACAGTTCTCGTTCCGGGAAATAAATAACCTGCTCCTGCACCGTGACAGGTTATTTCGGTTATCTGTTTATTTGAACATGAAAGACTTTCCCTGCCGTAACCCGTAGATACTATATATTTTATATCTTTTCTTTTTATATTCAGTTGTTCCTGAAAATCGGAAATTATATTACTAACAAGGCTGTCCGGATCTATACCGGATGGTTCAGATACTCCGCCGAGCATATTGCAGTCCCTGTCTATAATGACACATTTTGTACTTCTTGAACCGAGATCGACACCGAGAAT
>JAKPQU010000503.1 GCA_029555925.1 Bacillota bacterium | reverse complement strand
TCAAAAGATATGTACGTATTCAACAAGAGAATGAGATTAGAGGAGAGCAATTGAGGCTTTGGAAAGACAACGACGAATGACATTGTCAGGAGGTGTTGTCTTGTCCCCCAAAGCCACCGACAGGGTCGGTGGTTGTTTACTACCGAGTCACAGGATTCTAAAAAACAGGAAGGGAAAACAGCAGGTGCTACAGGGTGGATTGTAAAGCCATTTAAACCGGAACAACTGGTAGCGGTTGTGAAAAAGGTTTTGAAATAATTTTATAATGGAAGGTATCCTTATGGCACAGATGGATGAATATAGCAAGGTATTTAAAGAAGAAGCCTATGAACTTCTTACGGAACTTGAAGCAGCTTTGCTTGAGTTAGAGGATTCCCCTGAAGATATGGAGTTAATCGGCCGTGTATTCAGAGCAATGCATACCCTTAAAGGCTGTGGAGCTATGTTCGGTTTTGAAAATATAGCTGAATTTACCCATGATATTGAAACAGTGTTTGATCTTGTACGTAATGACGAAATGAAAGTTACAATGGAACTTATAGATCTAACTCTGGGAGCAAGGGATCAGATCAGACTCATGCTTGAAGAATCTTCCGGAGGTGAACCTGTAGATAAAGAAAAATGTAACCTTATTATTTCATCTTTAAAAAATTTAATACCAGGACGTAAAGAAAACATACCGGAACAGGTTGCCGAAACGGTGGTTGAAATGCCTGATTCCACGCCCCGACCATCTTCTATGAATACCTATCTTATTCATTTTACTCCCGATCGTAATATTTTTATGAAGGGGACAAATCCTGTTTATTTAATTGATGAACTCGCAGGACTCGGTGAATGTAAAATTTTTGCATTCAGGGAACATATACCGGAATTAACTATGAATGATCCAGAATTATGCTATACCGCATGGAAGGTTATTTTAATGTCAGAGAAAGCACTGGATGATATTAAAGATGTATTTATTTTTGTTGAAGACAGCTGTCAATTAAAGATTGATGTAATAGATAAAGAAGAAGCTTTGAAACTTGAGAAAAAATACAGAGCAGAAGAATTATCTGAACCGCCTCATTCTGTAGAAACTGAACAAAAGATAGAGAACGTTACCGGAAAAACAGGGAGAGAGCAGGAAAAACCTGTTTCAGAACATGTCGATACCCGTGAAAAAAAACGGGCTGATGAGCAGGCTTCAAGTATAAGAGTATCGTCTGATAAACTTGATAAACTCGTAGATCTTGTAGGTGAACTTGTAATTGTTCAGGCCAGGCTTACCCAGGCTGCAAATGAGGCCAAAAAAGCAGAATTAACGGCTATTGCCGAGGATCTGGAAAGACTTACAGTAGAACTCAGGGATCATACTTTGAATATTCGTATGCTTCCCATTGGTACTACTTTTGGCAAATTTAAGCGTCTTGTAAGGGATCTCTCGAAGGAACTCGGTAAAGAAGTTGAGATGACTACAGACGGTGCCGAAACTGAACTGGATAAAACTGTTATTGAACGATTGAATGATCCCCTCGTTCATCTTATTAGAAATAGTATAGATCATGGTATTGAACCGCCTGAAATAAGGGAAGCTATGGGAAAACCTTCCGGTGGTATAATCCATCTGTCTGCCCTTCATGCAGGTGCCAGTGTGCTTATAAAAATAGAAGATGACGGAGCAGGTCTTGACAGAGAAGTTATCTATAATAAAGCTTTAGAGAGAGGTATTATTTCGCCTGATGCTGAAATGTCAGAACAGGACATCTTCGGATTGATTTTTGCCCCCGGTTTTTCTACGGCAAAGAAGATTACAAACGTTTCAGGAAGAGGAGTCGGCATGGATGTAGTGAAACGCTGTATTGACACTCTTGGAGGTTCAATAGAAGTAAGCAGTACTAAAGGAGTCGGTACGACTATAACGCTTAAACTGCCGCTTACCCTTGCTATAATTGAAGGACTCCTCGTAAAGATTGGAAATGATTTTTACGTATTACCTCTTTCGTCTGTGGAAGAATGTGTGGAACTGACCCGCAATGATATAGAACTGTCTCATGGCAGGCATATTATAAATGTAAGAGATGAAATTGTACCATATATCAGTTTAAAAGAAATCTTCAGTATAGAAACTAAAGAGAGGGATATTGAACAGGTTGTTGTCACCAGAATGAACGGCCAGAGGGTAGGTTTTGTTGTAGATCAGGTTATAGGAGAGCATCAGACTGTAATAAAAAGTCTCGGTAAGGTTTATCAACATGCAAAAGGCCTTTCTGGAGCCACTATCCTTGGAGACGGTACAGTCGCTCTTATACTGGATGTAAATCAGCTTGTAAAAGATGCCGAATTTTTAGAGATAGAACTGTCTGCGTGACACGTCACGCGTTACGCTCAGGGTATGCCTCCTCACTATTCACGACTCACAACTCACTGGTAACTGGTAACTGTTAACTGCTCACTGTTTTACTCGTCCCATATACTCATTTCGCCTGCAATAGATTCTGAAAGTTTTATCCTTATCCATTCCATATTTTCTGAAACTCCTAGCAGATAGGAGAGTTTTGCATAGGCTGCTTCCGGAGTTATGTCTCTTAAAAAAATCACCTTCAGTTGTTCAAATCTTCTGGCTGTTTCGTATTCCACCTGGACTGCTCCTTTAAGGCATTGAGAACATATACCTATAACCATCCCTTTATCCACAATTTCTTTTACTGTGTCTTCGAGTGAATATTCTCCTTCATTCGGGAGGTTACCGAGTCCGAAAGCTTCGATGATCAATCCCCTGTATCCTATCTGAGGAAGGATTTTTAAAAGTTCCGGATTGAAGCCGGGATAAAGTTTTACTACTGCTACATGAGGACTCCATGCATAATTAAAATTTTCTTTTTTCTGTGGTCTGAGATAATGTTCAAGACCTGTATGGATACGAAGATTGAATGCATCTATATGGCCTGCTGCAGGGTGTTTGGGGCTATCAAAAGCATCAAAACCGCGGGAATCCACTTTTGTAACACGATTTCCCATGTAAAGTTTTTGCCAGAAAAATACCGAAACACATGGGATGTTTTCTCTTGCAAAGAGTATGGAATAATAGATGTTTCCGGGAGCATCTGAACCGAGTTCATTCAATGGTTTTTGAGAACCTGTAATGATTACGGGAGAATGAATCTCCAGAAGCCAGAAGGATAAAAATGAAGCCAGATATGCCAGTGTATCTGTTCCTGTAAGAACTACAAAGCCATGATAGATAGAATAATTCTTGACTATGGCATCATATACCAGTTTCATGACAGGAGGAGACAGATTGGTGCTATCAATAGAATTTACTTTAAGATAATCTATCTCTACAGGAGTTTTTATCTGATAAATTAATTTTAATATATCTTCTTTCCCGTCTACCGGAGCGAGAGAACCGCTTATCCTTTTCATGGATACAGTTCCCCCGTTGTCTATTATGAGTATTTTTTTAGGAGGTTGATTCATAATTTGCACTGAAGAGTGATTGGTTTTATCCAATCACTCTTTCTTCCAATTAATCAAAATGTGTTAGCTTTTTAAAAGCTTCATAACGCCATTCTATTTCAACCGGTTTCAGTCTTCTCATTCTGTCAAGGCTGAAATCTTCAACATTATATGAAGCCATAACGCTTGCATATACAATGGCATTCTTTAAAATATCCGGGGTTACTTTACCTTTGCTGGCAATATATCCCATGAGTCCTCCTGCAAAAGTGTCCCCTGCACCTGTAGGATCTTTTACCTCATCCAGAGGAAATCCAGGTAAGGAAAAGATCATTTCTTTTGTGCAGAGCAGTGCACCATGTTCTCCTTTTTTTATTATGACTGCAAGAGTACCGAGATCCAGTAGCTTTTGTGCTGCCAGAGTCAGACTGTAGGTCTCGCAGAGCTGTCTTACTTCTGCATCATTTATTAAAACCAGATTTGTATGTTTTATTACTTCAAGGACCTTATCCTTTTTATGAGTTATCCATAGATTCATTGTATCGCAGGCTGTAAATAAAGGATTTTTTACCTGTTTTAAAACATCAAGCTGCAGATCCGGATCTATATTGGCAAGAAACACAAATTCTGCTTCTGCATAGGTATCGGGTATTTTAGGCTGGAAGTTCTGGAAAACATTTAACTGTGTGTCCAGAGTATGTGCCTGGTTAAGATTATACTCATAAGTACCTTTCCAGTAAAATGTACTGCCATCTTCTATAATTTCCAGACCCTGTAAATCAATATTCCTGCTTTTGAAAAAATCAATATGTTCCTTCGGAAAATCTCCTCCTACAACACCTACAAGATATACATCCTTATGGAAAAAACTTGCCGATACAGAGGCATAACTTGCTGCTCCGCCAAGTACCTTTTCCCTTGTCCCGAAAGGAGTCTTTACATCGTCAAAAGCAACAGAACCTACTATTGTTAACCCCACATTAGTTCCTCCTTAAACGTTGTAATAAAAGCCGTTCATTTTTTACTCGTAAGGGTAAAAAGTTTTGAACGGCTTTTTCATTTCTAATATTTTATATAATTACTCACCGGGAGCAATAGCATTAACCGGGCATACATCAACACATGCACCGCAGTCTATACAGGCATCTGTAATCATATAGGGAGTTCCTTCTTCAATTGCTTCTACCGGGCACTGTTCCGCACAGCTACCGCAGGCTATGCAGGCTTCACTGATTTTATGCATATTTAGACCTCCTAAAAATTATTTTCCAGATTATATTTAAATATAAAAACATACATTATATTAATATATAATTAAATTTTAGTCAAGGTATGACTGATTTTGAGAATTAAAAAAATTGTTATCCTGCAGCTACACAGGGCTTTGTTTCCCTCCGGGGTAAACTAAAATTTTATCTGGAGGAAGTTATCTAAATAATTTATCACAGAATATTCAGAATGAAAAGTGAAAAAAATGGATTTTACTTGCTTTTTACTATTCACTACTCACCATTCACTAATTATAGTGTATTTCATAACTTATTAGAATTTGAGTCGTCGTGACGCGTCACGGGTTTAATCCCTGCGCATCACGCATTACGCTTTACGCATTACGAGGTCATTATTTATGGATAGTTATGAAACTAACTATAATAGATTTACAAAATCAATTATAATTTTCAGTAAAAGTAAATTTACCTGTCGTAAAAAACACTATCTGATTTCTTTTCTCCGGCTATTATTTGTGATAAAATAATATTGAACAGGAGTTACGCATTTTCGAAATAAAAATATCAATCCAGAATCAGGACTGTATCGTTTTCATATAAACTGCCAGAACCATTTGGCCACAGACGAAACATGAGAATCTATCCCTTTCGTCATAGGGTAATCTTCTCATACAAATTCCGGTTCAGACAGAAGGAGGAAAATTATTATGAAAAAAATATTGTTTATAGGCTTTATTTTATGTTTACTGAGTCCATGTATTATGACGGTAAGCCAGGAATACACCGGAACTATAAAGATACACAAATTTGATGAGCATAAATACCCCGGTATGGCTAAAATAACCTTTGATCATGCCATATCTATAGCAATGAAAGAATGTCCCGGTAAATTACTGGAACTTGAGCTTGAGGCACTGGAGGATTATCTTGTATACCAGGTGGAAATCGTTACAAATGATTATAATATAATGGAAATATATGTGGATGCAGGTAATGGTTCAATACTCAGAGTGGCCAGAGAAGAAGACATTGATAAAGATGATCATGAAGATAATTACGGTGAAAAACCTGTGAAACCCGGAAGTATAACATTGGAAAAACAGGATGAAGCTAAATATCCTGATATGGTAAAAATATCTTTTAAAGATGCCATTGATATGGCTATAGAAAAAGAGCAGGGTAAACTGGTCAGTATAGAACTGGAAGAACTGGACGGATATCTTGTCTATGAAATTAGAATAGTTACTTCCGATAAAAATTTGAAACAAATTATTCTGGATCCCGGTACAGGCGAGATATTGAGGAGTTCTATAGAGAAAACGGAAAAAGATTTTAATGAGCATACGGTGTTTTAAATGGTGAACCGTGAGTCGTGAAGAGTGAAGGGTGAAAGGGATACTTACGCGTAACGCGTCACGCGTTACGCGTCACGATTATAACGCATCACACTTATCTAAAATGTTACTGTCAATCGGGTCATCAATTTATTTGCATCATAATCATTGTTAATATCAGGAACTTTATCATATACGTCACTGGCATAGTCAGAGGAATAGCTGTAAAACTTGTAATCTAAAAGAAATTCCATGTTCTCACTGAAACTGTACCTTATACCAAATCCCGGTATAATCTGATCCCATTTTACTTCATTACCTGTTTCATTCAAACCTGAAACCTTTACATAATTTACATAACTCTGAAGGCTTAATTTCCCTGTCGGATACCAGGTAATACCGGCATTGGCAAAATAATAATTCACATCCATTTTATAATCTGCCAGTTCATAATCTCTGGTAAAATTATGATATTCCACATAACCCCATGTATGAAGTGTTCGCTGAATTTTACATTTTCCCCCTGCTTCGAAGGCATATTCTTTACCTTTTGCAGGATCACTTACTGTAAACATATGATCGAGGTTGCCGTAAATATTAATTCCTGTAAGGTCAGGAACAGAATTACCTGTAAGGAAATCATATTTTTGAAAGGAATCCTCATTGTCTGTAATAAGCGTAGGTTTGACCTGTTCCAGATATGTGAAATTGGTATAAAGAGTATTGTTAAAAGCACTGCCGAATTTCCAGTTTATACCCAGATTTATGCCTGTTCTGTTAGGTCTTGTAGTCGAAAATCTTCTTCCGTTGGATGAAAAAGAACCATAACTCCATCGCCATCCGTCATGGTGCCCTCTCCCTCCCTGGTATAATCTTCCCCAGTGCTGATGATATCCGAGGGGATCATAATTGGGATCGATTCTGAAATATTCACTGTAAAAAGAAAAAGGTCTGAAGGTGAACCTCACACCTGTATTCAAGAAATTTCCTCCGTAGCCATCATGGTTATCAAGAAGGTTATAATCAAAAACTGTTCTGTTAAATTCTCCGTAAAGTTTGATCTTTTCACCGGCCCATGTGTAAGAGGCTTTTATACCGTAATAGACACTGTCTTTCGGGGGAGAAGTGAGATTTTTATCTGTTCCAAGAGAAGGGTTTGAAGCATAGTCTTCATATAATCTTATTATTGCACCTTCTATATGAGCTCTACCTTTACTGAAATCATTGCCAAGCCATAAACCGTAAGCGGAATTATCGTACTGGCCCGGATCTATTATGCCATATTTATTAACCCTGTAGCATCCGGCGCCGTCATTATAGGGTGTTGCCATGGTATATCTGAACTGAGAGGGGATGCCTGTTGTATCACCCGGTTTGAATGTGTTGAGATTACGGGCCATAAAAATTTCCATATTCAGTGCTTTATATAAATTACCGGAAATATCTATACCGTTCATAGGTAAAACATCTCTGCCTCCGTAAGAAAAACTGTTTCTTATGCCGAAGAAGAGATTCCTGGATATATTCTTTATATTGAATTCACCTATCTGTCCGGTTAAATCAACGTTTCCGTCAGTATCAAACCAGAGAGTACCTGCATGACTGTCAAAATGGAAGTTCGTTGAAATCTGTCCCATAGTATTATAGGGAGGCATAATACCACATTCATCGATAATACCTTTTTCTCCGAAGGAACTGTATGAGATAAAATCCACCCCTGCTTTTAAATGTTCTGTAATATTACTGCTTATATTAAGATCCAGCCTTGACATGATTGCAGAACCGGAAAAGAGAAGACTCCCTCCGTTAGGGCCATTATAGCGATCCCTGTCCTGCATAATGACAGGCCCCGGTGTTGGAGATGGAGGATATGGATTACCGAAACTTTTTGTATTCTTTTCATCGGGACTATATCCGATGGAAACAGCAGTAACATTCAAAGCTCCGTTTATTTTTATTTTTTCAAGCTTTTCTATCCTGCCGTTTAAACTGTCAATGGCATTTTCTATATTTACTATTCTTAATCCGAGATTTGTTAATTCACTTTTGAATTCTTTTATTAATTTATTCAGGAGTTTTCTGTCATCATCTGTTATATAGAGGGATATGTCAGGTTTTTTCGGGCTGGAAGCTTCCAGTAATTGCAGTTTCGCCACTATTCTCGCTACCACCATAGCCGCTTCATATCTTGTAAGGGGCCTGTCTCCCTTAAAGAAGCCATCAGGATAGCCTTCTATTAATTTTCCCTCTTCCATCAGGCAGAGGGCATCATATACCCAGTTGTCCTTTTCTATTTCTTCCAGAGGACCGGCAGAGGCAGGGAAAGAAATGAGAATTGATATTAAAATTAATATATAGCTAAATTTTATTTTCTTTAAATAATTTAAAGATATAGGAATTTTCATTTTTAATGCCGTAAAATAAAGCTTAAGATAAAAATTTATGTACAGGTAGTTTATCTAAATAATTTTTCATTATTTTTATTGCAAACACATGGTCAGATCCATAAGAGTATGTGATAAATTAATCATGAACAGTGTGGAAAATAATCTTGCTGTTACATCGGTAATATCTTTCCTGATCCATTCTTTCAGTGCCATCATGACAGAAGGATTTCTCAATATATAAAGCATATGGGCTTTTTTTATTTTTATTTTAATCTTTTTATTTTCCCCGTTAATATAATTATTCACTATATTATTCAGATTTTGTGACAGGATATCTATTACAGGCTTAAAAGTGATGTCTTTGTAAAACCACAGTTTCGTTAAAACCATGTCTGCAGGAGTTTTTTCTTCTATATGACCATATCTTTCGATTAAAACCCTGGCTATATCTCCGGTATCCTTTTCGGTCAACTCAAGTAACAAATCTTTTTCTTCATAGAAAGCCCTGAAAGAATTTTCTGTTTTGAGTTCATCTCTGTTGTCTGTTAAAACACCTATCATATGTTCTCTTGTCTCCGGATCACAGTCAATAAACTTCAGAGAATTATCTATAATATTAACTATATCTTCATTTGATAAAGAAGTAATTTCATTATAGTGTATTTCATAACTTATTAGAATTTAAGTCGTCGTGACGCGTAACGCGTGACGCGTGACGGGGTTAATCCCTGCGCATCACGCATTACGCTTTACGCATTACGAGGTCATTATTTATGGATAGTTATGAAACTAACTATAATAGCTCCTTCAATAATTTCTTTTTTACCATAGAGATACATGAAGAAGATATTTGCTTTAGGTAAGCCAAAGGCTTTAAGGCCTCTGCGAAAAGAACATCCGTAATCTCCGAAAATAACTTTCCCTTCATTGTTTACCCATAGATTACTGTTTGTCAGGATTCTATCAAAATTTCCAATCCATCCGTCAAATATCATGCCTCTAACTGCTGCATCGGCATTTTTGATTCCATATATCAAAAAAGGAGCTTCTTCCAGATTTTTAGCCTGAATAAAATCACACATAACCCCTCTCTGTTTCTGACCGGAATTATCTGTGTTTCCTTCTCTGTAGATAATAGTGGGAATATCGAAATATTTCATAATATGAGAGGCACATATTTCATAGACAATTTCTTTTCTTGTTTCACCTTCTTGATTTACCGGCTTAAAGACAATGGTTTCTCCTTTATGATTTTTGCCTAATACAGGATTATTTATTCCATGAAAGGATACTCTTTGAGCATATCCTTTTTTGTTTGATTGAATCTGTTCTCCCTGAAGATCGTCATGTGTTTCACTGTTTTCCAGTGTAAAATTATTATTCATCAAATACCCATTTATATCACTGAAGTTACATAATTATTATATTATAAAATATTTTCTCCATTCTCCATTAGATATTGACTTCCTGCAAAAACAATGCCACAATTATACATGGCTATAAAAAACTAAAAAGCATATAACAAACATGACCGGAGTGGTCACAACCAGATATGAGAATCAGCATCCGGTGAAGTTACAAGCTTCATCATTCTCATATAAACCTTAACGGAGAAAGGAAGGAGAATACATTATGAAGGAAATAACATTAAGAAAGTATCATCGCACTATAGGTATAATTCTGGCTTTTTTCATATTCCTTCAGATAGGCAGCGGAGTCGCTTTAATCCTGGATTACTGGATCGGTAAACTTTTAGAAAAGAATCAGGTCTCATCTTCATCGGGAACTAAAGAAGAGCTTGAGTCTTCATTTGTTAAAGTGATGGATTTTATTCATTTCAAAGGAGGAGGTGTGGCAGGAGGAATTTACAGGGTTATCATCGGAGTCGGTATGATGGGACTTGTTATATCAGGCTCCATGGTGTTTTTTATGATTCAGACACGCAGACATGTTAAGTAAAAAAGGCAGGGCGCCATTCACACCCTGCCTTTTTTACTTAACATGTCAGATAAATTTATTCATCTTTTCTACTATTTCTTCTTTAGGAACTGCTCCTAGAATACTATCAACAACATGTCCGTTTTTGAATATTTTCAATGAAGGAATACTGCGAATAGAATATTTCTGAGCAATGGAAGGATTTTCATCTACATTTACTTTGAAAACCTTTGCCCTGCCACTGAAATCTTTGGCCACTTCTTCAACCACAGGACCGACCATACGGCATGGGCCGCACCACGGAGCCCAGAAATCTACCAGAACAGGTAAAGAAGATTCTATAACTTCTCTATTAAAATCACTTTCATTTAAATGTATATTTTCCATAATAACAACTCCTTTTTATTTTTACTTTCTTTTATATATTTGGATACAAAAATACGGGAAAGGATTCTTTATAAATGATAAAAAAAAGATAATTTTCTACTCATTACTGTAAAGAAGGAATCAGGCAAAGAAATGGACAATTCTTTTAATGAAAAAAATCATTGAGAGGAGTTCTCCCGATTTATGAAAGCCATTGAAGTAAATCAGCAATATGAAGGTATCCCCGAACCTCTGGGTGAAATACCTATGTTCGGTTATGTTCAGCCATGGAGTGAATATCATCCCGAATGTAATCTTAAAGATAAGACTAAATGGAAATATTTTCCATGTTAGACAGCCAATATAAAGGTTAAAGGTGTTTATAAAGATATTGAAGTTAAGAGCAATAAATGGATGGAAATATCATGTAATGAAGCAAGAATCTCTGCAGAAACGGGAGGAGGTCCCTTCGGTGCTGTCATAATTCAGGTTGATAATGAAACAAATAATGTTATTAGATACTGGAAAGAACACAATCATGTTAACGAATGGAACGATCCCACCGCTCATGCAGAAATATCGGTAATAAGAACTGCCTGTGAAGAACTTGGAGTTTATGACCTCGGTATCATACATAGAGAAAGGACAAAACTTCAGCAAAAAGGAGAAACTTCTCATTGTGAATTATATAGCAGTTGCGAACCATGCCCTATGTGCATGGGAGCTGTTTACTGGGCTCATATTCCTGTCCTTGTTTTTGCTGCCACAAGATTTGATGCTTCACAGCAGGGGCTGAATTTTATTGATGAAGAACTTTATAATGAATTCAGAAAACCTTACAATGAAAAGAAAATAAATATATATCAATCTACCTGTGCCAATTCCCTTGATGCTTTTAATTTATGGAAAAGGACTGAAAAGACTTATTATTAGGCATCAGCCAATAAAAGCATGTTACAGTGTATTTTATGATTTAAGCGTATAGGAATTTTCATTTTTAATGGCGTAAAATAAAACATTAGATGAAAATTATGTAGAGGCAGTTTAAATAAATAATTTATTACTGTGGTGAACATAAATAATACATATTTGCTCTCGTAACGCGTAACCCGTGACAGGAGGAAAACGTTTATTATAGTTAGTTTTATAACTATCCATAAATAATGACCTCGTAATGCGTAAAGCGTAATGCGTGATGCCCCCAGGGATTAAACCCGTCACGCGTCACGCGTTACGCGTCACGACGACTTAAATTCTAATAAGTTATGAAATACACTATAACTGTTTAAGCTCAGGTCAGTAAGTATAGATTTTTATGAAACCAACTATAAATAAAGGATTGAAGTTTTAAATATAGAATTTAACGGTATAGAAAATTTCATTTTTAATGGCGTAAAATAAAACATTAGATGAAAATTATGTAGAGGCAGTTTATTTAACAATCATGACCGGCCCGGTCACAACAAAGTATGAGAATTTGTTCCTCCAGTCACGCGTTACCCGTTACGCGTTACGATTCTCATATAAATTTAATATTAAAAATTTATCTAAAATTCACCGGGAAGAGGTGGAAGGTATGGCAAAAAAAGAAGGGATTTTCTCACGATTATTTTCCAGATTAAAGGGCGGAGAAGAAGAACAGAAAAAATCTACCTTTGTTACCAGGGAATATGAAAATTTTCCTGATTTTTATGTCACTATAATTAAAGGTGACGAAAAAGGCAGAATATTTGAACTGTCCGGAGGCTCTCTTTTTATTGGTAAAAACAGGGATGTCCTGACTATAAGCGATAAGAGAGATACGGTAACGGAAAAACTGGCCAGAATTTTCTGGGATGAACATAAAAAGTCTTATATGATTGACAGGGATGAGAGTTTAAAACCTACGGTAGTAGACGGAACGGTTATAACAAAAGAAACAACTCTTAAAAACAGAAGTCAGATCATCATAGGGCAGAATATTATCGAATATAGAGGAAAAGAGGCCTCTATGGGGCAGGAGAAATCTGACAGACAGGACGATTTTGATGATGTTAACAGATTGTTTGATGAATTTTCATCTGAAACACCTGATAATTTACCGGAAAAAAAGCCTGCCATGGAACCTGTTGAAGAGGAAAAACATATTAAGGATATAGAGGAAGAGGATATAGAAGAAGAGATTGTCCGGAAATTTGATAGCGGATATATACTTGAAGTCCTATCAGGAATTGAGGAAGGCAGAAGATTTGTGCTGGACAGGCCTATTATATCCATAGGAAAACTCACGGCTATGGAAAGACATGGATGGATTTTACTTGATACTTCCTCTATATCTTCCGATCAGGCCACTCTTAAATGGATGGATAAATATAAAAAATTTGCCATACTCCATACTGCAGATGCTATAACTCCTACATTCGTAAATGATAGAGCCATATCTGACAAAGAATTTACATTGTTGAGAAGTGAAGATATTATAAGAACCGGTAACATCAAAATGGTAATAAAATATACACGTTCAAACCTTTCAGTAAGAGAAGAGGATTTTGAAGCTGAAGGAGGCAGAAAATCAGAATCTTCCAGCAGACGTGACTATTCCTCTCCTGGCCTTTCAGGAAGAGAAAAGGATTTTGAAGCAGATGGAGGCAGAAAATCAGAATCTTCCGGCAGACGTGACTATTCTTCTCCCGGCCTTTCAGGAAGAGAACAGGTTTTCAGGGATAATATTCATAGAAAATTAGAATCTTCCGGCAGACGTGACTATTCCTCTCCCGGCCTTTCAGGAAGAAAAGAAGATTTTGAAGATGATACAGGCAGAAAATTAGAATCTTCCGGCAGGCGTGACTTTTCTGCCTCTATGAGTGCCGGAAGAACTTCGGAATTTGCTAAGAATATTGCTTTAAAATCGGATTACCAGAAAGTAAGAGAACCTCACCGGTCTGACGTGGGAGCCATGAGGAAACCCGTACAGGATGAAACCCTTGAAGTGTCTTTTAAAGAAGCTCATATGTTTCAGGTAGTGGGAGGACCTGACAGGGATAGAGCATTTACTATAAGTAAAGCTATGCTGGAGAAAAAACTTGTTATAGGCAGGAAAGGAAGAATTAGAAAAGATATTGAAATTGCTGATGATTCTATGCTTGATTCCCATGCCAGCCTGACTTTTGAAGATATATGGCTTATTCTTAATTTAGAAGATGAAGAGGGAGAAATTCTCGTAAACGGATTATCAATTATAAAAAAAGGACTGGAAGACGGTGATGTGATAAAAATAGGGAATACTGTTCTCGAACATTACCTGGTTGGTACCCATGCGGCAAAAGGAGCCAGCCTGGAAATGGTGGAAGGGTTCAGGGAAGGTCTGATTATCCCTGTGAAGAAAAAACAGATACTTATAGGAAGAAAATCTGATGATCATATAAAAAAAGATATAGAATTCCCTGAATACGATAGAACTGTATCACGCCAGCATTGCCGTATAGAAAAAAAGGGAAATAAATTTTATCTGCTCAATCAGAAATCAAAAAATTTGACCCTTCTCAACGGAGTTCTTGTTACAGAGCCACGACCGCTGGTAAACGGTGATAATATACAGATAGGAAACAGTACAGTATTTTTATTCAAATGTTTTACCCCTCCTCTGGTTTTAAGAGAAAAGCCCAGAGAAATCAAAAAAACTGTAGAAGAAAAAGTTATTATACTTGATTATAAAGTAGAAGACAGGAAATCACCTGCTGCAACACAGGAAATGGATAGTATGGTACTTGTTCCCGGAGGAAAATTTTTTATGGGAACCAATCAGGAAGGTGATTCCAGTCCGGGGCATACAGTTCATGTAGATCCTTTCTATATAGACAGATATGCAGTTACAAACAAACAGTATGCAGAGTTTGTTAATAATACCGGTTATAAAAGTGAAGGTGGCTGGGAAGAATATTTTTCTGGAGGGAAAGAAGATTATCCTGTCGTAGGAGTTACCTACAATGATGCCGTGGCCTATGGAAGATGGAAAGGGAAACGTCTGCCGACAGAAGCAGAATGGGAAAAAGCAGGAAGAGGGGAAGACGGGAGGCTTTATCCATGGGGTAATGAATGGTCGCCTGAAAAATTGTGCAGTAAAGACGGAGGAGAGTTTTCGACAGTATATTCTTACAGTGAAGGTGCCAGCCCCTATGGAGTTATGAATATGCTTGGTTCTGTATGGGAATGGACCGGTGACCACTATGGAACCTATCCTTATACACCGAAACCGGTAACAGACCAGGGACAGGAAGTTGTCATAAGGGGAGGAGATTTCCTTACGGAACTTAAAGAAAGCGGCATTACCATAAGAGCCGGTATATGTCCTGACGAATATGTCGATGGCGTTGGTTTCAGATGTGCAAAGTCTGCCTATGAATGACAGATGACTACTGAAAGATTATAATAACAGGAGTTACACATTTTTGAAATAAAAATATCGATAAACCTGTGTCATTCCCGGTACGCGGGAAACCATTGTGATTTGACGAAAAAGCTTATGAAGCCCCGCTGTAATTTACCATCGCGAAAGCGGTGGCGGGGATGACAACCAATTACTGAGTACCGCTACAGGTAAATTTATATGAAAATGATGAAGTTTGCACCTTCACTGGATGTTGATTTTCATATTTGGTTGTGACCGCTCCGGTCATGTCTGTTAGTAACCATTTATCAGCTTCTGCCTGACAGGCTCTTACGAA
>JAKPQU010000502.1 GCA_029555925.1 Bacillota bacterium | reverse complement strand
TCAAAAGATATGTACGTATTCAACAAGAGAATGAGATTAGAGGAGAGCAATTGAGGCTTTGGAAAGACAACGACGAATGACATTGTCAGGAGGTGTTGTCTTGTCCCCCAAAGCCACCGACAGGGTCGGTGGTTGTTTACTGAAGAGTATTTTTTAGAATTTTATTTCGCACTAACAGGCATGACCGGAGGGGTCACAACCAAATATGAGAATTAGTAAACAGTGAAGAATAAGCTTCTATTATTCTCATATAAATATAATTTCGTTCAGTTTTATGCCTGAATGTTATTATTTTATTGTACTTTTTAAAATTTTCTTTACCTGTTTTCTTTTTAGCAGTACCTGTTGATTCCTTCTCCTTTCTCATTCTCCAACATTTTCTTTTATTTATTTTTCCACACAGGTTTTCTTTTTTCCAGAAACGCATTAAGTCCTTCTCTTGCATCCTGCGTTTTTATTAAAGATTTTAAATAAATTTTTTCCACTTCTTTAATTGCATCGTCAAAATTCATATCGGCAGTTTTTATCATAGCCTGTTTGGTCATCTTCAGTATTATGCCGCTGTTTGAAGTAATACGTTTTATTATTCTGCTTACTTCTGCTTCCAGTTTATCATCTGTTACAGCTTTGCTTATGAGACCTATTCTGGCTGCCTGTGTGGCTTTATGCTCTTTCCCTGTAAGCAGCATTTCATATGCTCCATGTTTGCCTATCTTTTTTTGATACGTAATCACTGCTATTGGAGGAATTACACCTACCTTTAACTCGGGCTGAACAAATTTTGCCTCTTCCGTAGCAATTACTATGTCACAGAATGTAGCCAGTTCGCATCCTCCTCCAAAAGCACCTTCTCCCTGAACTATGGACATAGTAGGAATCTTAAAACTGTTTAACAGGTAAAATACCCTGTTAAATACAGATATGAGTTTTTCTATTTTATCCGGCGAATGATCCTTTATATCCAGACCTGCAGAAAAGGCTTTACCTGCTGCATTTATTACCAGAAGTTTTATATCTGCCATATCCTGTATTGATTTTAATGTCGTCCCCAGTTCATTGAGCATTTCTATATTCATTACATTCAGAGGCGGCCTGTTAAGGGTGATTTTTGCCACATCCTTTTCTACGGTAAATTCTATATGTTTTAAATCTTTACTCATATAATTCTCTCCTTATTTAAAATAGTTAAAACCCCGTGTTCCCGGTTTTTTTCCATTCCGGTGAAAAAAATCTTTCCTTATTTAAAATAGTTAAAACCTGTAATTTGAAAGATAAACAAAGAAGCATACAGGCATGCTATGAGGACTGAATGCATGATTGTTGACGGCATAATCCCCTTTGTTTCCATAGTTGCTCTTCCGAAGAACCATCCGAGAAATGTAAAAAGTACTATTTTCATCAGATAATGTAACAGGGTATAAGAAGGCCAGTGCAGCAGTCCGAATATTATGGCCTGCAGCAGGTTTGCTTTTCCTCCGCTCATTTCCTGAAGAAATACTCCCAGAAATATTCCTCTGTTTAATATTTCTTCTACCAGACAATTTGTTACCGTACCCAGTAATACAGGTAAATAATTTATAAATTTTTCATTGCTGTAGGCAGGCCATAAATTCTGAACTGTGAGCAATATGAGAAATATTATAATAACCGCAACAGAGAACCTTGTTACAACCATATACCAGGGCATAGGTTCTTTATAGCCGAGTGCCGTAGTTCCTGCTTTCATATTACCTGCTCTTAAAAAACTCTTACTCCATGCAGCTTTATTATTATAGAAAAAAGACAGCAATATAATAATCCCGATAAATTGATAACAGGTCTGTATAAAGAAGGTTTTAAAGTTATCCTGGAATGCTTCCGTATATACAGGTATAAGATAAAACGTATTAACAAATATTATCTCTACCATTGAATAGGCAATCGACCAGGCAAGCATAAGAGATAGAGAATGTTTTAATGATTTCAGTGGGCCCAGAACGGATATTACATTTAATATTAAACAGACAATCATAATATATTGATATAACTTTAAGCCCATCCAGTATTTATCAACACTCTCCGGTATATATTTAAAAAAGCTCAACAATAGAAATATAACGGCTATACCTATTATAATAATCTGTCTTTTATGTTCTTTCAATATGATTGTCATAATATTCATTAATTATAAAAGTTTTTCTTCAATAAATCTATTAAATCCTTCGGCATTTTCTCCATGAGGTAATATTTTACAGTGTTCAAATATTTTTATTCTTACTGCCGGATTTAATTTTTTTAATGTTTTCATTCTGTCGTAGTAATCTGTTTCTTTTCCGAATAATACTGTTATTTCCTGAGTTAAGTGTTTGAATTCCTCAGATACATTCATATTTAATAAACCGCATATGAATGAAGGATAAAACAGGTCGCTTCCTTTCTGATGTCCTGCCATATGATAATAATTTACCATATCTCCTGTTACAGGTTTACTGTAAACCTCTGTTTTCAGGAAATTCCTTATAAATAATTTTGATGTCATAAGATTATATATGGTTCTTCCTATGACAGGACTGCTTACGAACTGATAGGTCATTAATTCTATTATCTCAGATTTTTTTCCTCTTTCCAGCACAGGAGGATCTATAAGAAAGAGGGATTTTATTTTTTTCGGGTAAAGAGAGCTGTTTCTTATGGCATATATAGAACTCAGTCCGCTTGCTATTACGGAACATTCATCTTCTATTATACTGTCTATGAAATCAAAGATCGATTTTACATAGAGTTTTGCTCTGTATCCTCTTTTTAATTTTTCCGACTGACCGAATCCCGGCAGGTCAGGAGCGTATACTCTGAATTTTTCGGCCAGCAGAGAGAAATTGTTATTCCATTCAAAGGAAGAAGCTCCCTGATGTATATTATGTAAAAGCAGTATTTTTTTTCCTTCTCCTCTGACTTTATAAAAAATATTGCCATATCTCCACCGGTAAATTCTGTCTTCTCCTTCCAGAGCATGTCTGCCTGTCCTGGTTCCGGCAAATATATATGAGTTAATGGAAGCCATTATGCCAAGAGCAACGGTGCTAATAAACAGAGGATGTTTCATTTCTTTACCTCCCTGCCGTTTTCAGTCCGTACAGATTTCTGCCCCCTGTAATAATCAGGCCGGAAGCTATTGCAGGAGGTGCCATGATTTTTCCTCCTAAATTGATGGAGTAGTGCTTTATGCCGGGCCTTTTCTTCAGGAATTTTTTCTTTTCTTTCATTACTATGGAATAGAGTTCACCTTCTGCCGTTCCTGCGTATATTACGCCATTGGCTATTACAGGAGCGCCGGTGAAAGATACATTAAAGTTCTGCTTCCATGTTTCTTCACCTGACAATCCGTTCAGGGCAAATATAACACCTTCTTTTGATGTTATATATATAGTATCTTCCAGAATTGCCATGCCGCAGATATTTCCTATTAACTGTATATCACGGAGTTTTTCACCTGTTCTGCTGTTGAAGAAGTGAAGTCTGCTCATATGATCGGTGATTATAAGCTGTTCTTTATATATGACAGGCATATCTCCTTCTGTCCCCAGATTGTATTTCCATATTTCACCTCCTGTGGAAGCATTCAGGCCGTATAAACAGTTATCTGTTGAGGTTATATAGATTATTCCCTTATAGAGGGCAGGAGCTGTTTTTATCTGTCCGTTTGTTGAAAAATCCCATAACTTATGGCCTTTAATTTCATCAAGAGCATATAAAATGCCGTCTTCGGAACCGAAATATACCAGTCCTTCTTCTATGAGAGGTGATGATTGAATTTCTCCGTGAGTCTTATATTTCCATAACTGTTTACCTGTCAGTCTGTCGAGAGAATAAAATTTAGTATCGAGAGAACCGATAAAGAGGGCATGGTCATTTATACATGGAGTGGAATTTACAGCCATATCGATAGACCATATTTCTTTACCTGTGTGGAATTTTACTGCATAAAGCTTTTCTTCGGAAGATGCATAAACTGCTTCACTGTATATAGCAGGACTGTTTATTACAGCACCTTTAGTTTTAAAGTCCCATATCTTCTCAAGAGGCGGCATCAGCTCATATTCCGATGCCGAATGGCCGTCTCTTTTCAGATTGCCCTGAAAGAGAGGCCAGTAGGTTATGGCTTTAATATTCAGATCCATCGGTGGAGAAGGATATATGTCATATTTTAAGGGCAACGTCTTTTTACTGATTATTTTACTTACAATCTTCTTTGTATCAGGTTCCGAGGGCATTTCTTTTTTCTGTTCTTCTGCCGCACTATCTATGATTGTTTCCAGAATCTGCCAGTCTCTTTCAACGGGGTCCAGACCTGTTGACTGTATGAAATCATCTTTTATATCTACGAGTTTTTCTCTCAGTTTACCTACAAATTTCATTGCAGTTTCATATTCTCTTTTTTTATTTAACAGTTCTTCTTCTTCTATTTTCAGTTCTCTTTTTGCTTTCCTAAGTTCCAGTTCTAGATGTTCCAGTTCCTTCTTTTTTTCCGGTTCTTCCTTTATACTTTCTATTGCCTCTTTCTGAATTTCTATAGCAGCCAGTTTTTCTTCTGCTTCCCAGAGGGCTCTCTTTATAGACATTCGTTCCTGATTTACATTTTTCTGAAATTCTTCTTTTTCCATTTCCAGCCTTGCTTTTTCATCGGAAAGTTCCAGGAATTTTATTTCGAATTCTTTCTCCTGTTCTGCAAGCTGTTCCATCATTTCTTTTTTTTCTTTTTCAAAGATTTTTCTCTCCTGTGTGAGTAAATGGAGTCTCCATTCCAGTGTCTTTTTTTCTTCTTTCAGGAATTTTTCAATTTCCCATTTTTCTCCTTCCAGACTTTCTTTTTCCAGTTCCAGAGTTACCCCTTTTTTTTCAAGATATCCTTTCTGCTCTTCCAGTTCTTTTTTCATTCTTTCCTGCAATTGTGTAAAATCCTGTTTGACTTTTTCTACAGCCTTTCTTTCTTTGTTCAGTTCATATAGTAATTTATCATATTTTTCTTTCAGCTTTTTTTCTTCATCATGGAATTTTTTTATATGCTTTTCTTTTAACTCTTCAAAATTTTCTTTTTCTTCTTCCAGTTCCAGCAGTTTTCTCTTTGCCTCTTCAGTTATTTTCTCGTATTTTTCCTTCAGCAGTTTTTCTTTTTCTTTCACTTCCTTCTCATAACTTGCTTTTTTCTCATTAAATTCTTCCATAGCTTTTTTTATGCATTCCATGTCTGTATCGTCTGTTTTTTTCTGTCCTTCCAGGAGTTTTTCCAGTTCTTCCTTTTTATCCTGGAGGGATTTCTTTTCCCCTCTGAGTTTTTCAATGGCTTTTTGAAGTTTTTTTATTTCTTCATCATGGCCCGGTCTGGCCTGTCCGGAAAAGAGAATTTTTTCTGTATATTCCTCTTTTTCTTTTTGAAGTCTTTCATTATCTTCCTGAAGTTTTTTTATTGTCTGTAACAGTTCAAGTGTTTTCTCGTCAGGTTTTGCCATTGCTCTGGTTTCTCTGCCTGTAGCAGAAACTTCTTCTTTTTCTTTTTCCAGCCGGTTTTTTTCTTCCCTGAGTTCTTCTATGGTTTGCTGAAGTTTTATGAAGGTTTCTATGTTTTCTTCCTGAGCTTTATGGCTTTCAAGGTAGCTTTGCAATTCTTCTCTGTGCCGGCTCAGTTCCATTTTTTCTTTTCTTATATTTATTCTTTCTTTACCAAGTTCTTTATAGGTTTTATCTTTATAGCTTTCCAGTTCTCTTTGTTCCTGTTCCAGTTTTTTCTTCACTTCCTGAAGATCTTTTTCTTTTTCTTCCAGTTCGTTTTTTATGGACATGAGTTTATTTTTCTCTTCAAGTAATGACAGATCAAGTAATTCTTCCCTGATAGGTTCTTTTTTTGTTTTTTCCTGAAGGAGCTTTTTTCCCCGTTTCTTTTCCGGTTTTATTTCTTCCGGAACATCTTCTATATAGGAAAAATATTCTTCTCTTATATATAATTCAATCTCTCTCTGACTGTCAGGCGGAATGGAAAGATTTTTACCCATTTCTATAAGTTGATCTCTGTATTTTTCTATTCTTTTTCCATGAGTTTCATAGAGTTCTTTTACATAATTATAAAAAATTCTTTCTCCTTCCAGCATGGAAAATTCCGAAGAACCTGGCAGGAAATCAAACCTGTCACCTGTTTCATCTTTATCTCTGAACAATGTCCTGGTCTCCTCTCAAAAGGAATTTATATGAGAATGATCCAGTTTCCGATTTCACTGGATGTCGATTCTCATATCTGGTTGTGACCCGCTCCGGTCATGTCTGTTATTATAAAAATCGTGACGCGTGACGCGTGACGCGTGACGCGAGGATTATATGTAATTTATCTATATATTATAACAGGGATTTGAAAAATATCTATATAGTTTTTTTATAAAAATTTGTTTCTTTTATTCACGATAAGGGCTTCATAAACCTGTTCGATTCTCTTAAAAACCTCGGTCCACGTATAATATTTCAGCAAAGGCGTAATTTCTTCATCACGTAATTTTTCCTCTGAAAGATATAGTTGTTCTTCCAGTGATTTTTTTAAATTTTCTACGAATAAAGGCACATCTTCTTCTACCGGCCTGTCAGGGCCGTTAAGGCGGGGGAGAGGGACAGTGCTTATAAAGGGCATAGATTTTTCACTTTTCATTTCTGTCACTGCAGGAAGTTCTGTTACTACGATTCTGCATCCAGATGCAAGGGCTTCAATAAGAACAAGAGGAAAACCTTCATAGAAGGAAGGAAGAACGAATATATGACATAACCTCATCAGTTCTGCCAGCTCTTTCTGGTTTATCTGGCCGTGCCATGTCACTTTATCCTTCATCTCTTCAGATTTTTTTAAAATTTCATCCTTTTCCGGGCCTGAACCGCTTCCTGCCATATGTAGATGCCACTTGAAGTGACTGATTTTATGTAAGGCTTCAAGAAGCCAGTAAACACCTTTTGCCCTGCTGAGTTTTCCTGCGTAAAGAATTTCTATTCTGCCTTTTTTTTCTTTCCGGTCATTATGAAAAATTTGTTCATTATAACCTGTGCCTGTAAGAAAAGCAATTTCCGGTGAAAGTCCGTATGTTTTTACGACCTGTTCTTTCTGGGCTCCGGAAAGGACCAGCACACCATCTACTTTTGAACAGCCTGATATAACTCTGTGTCTGTGTTGAGGACAGAGTTGAATTTGCCTGAGATCAGTTCCATGACAGTGAGCAATCAGTGGTATTTCCGGAAAGGTTCTTTTCATGAGTCCTGTTAAAATCCACAGATGGTGGCCATGTATTATGTCAGGTTTAAATCTTTCCACGGAAATGATGAGTTTTTCCAGAAAAGCTTCTTCATATTTAATTATATCTTCTTCCGAAAGATCTGAAAATCTTGTGCTTTTATAGGGCATGACATCACTCATCCCCGCCACATCATAGGGAAGATTTTCACTGTTAAATTCAACAAAAATATGATTTTCTTCAAGGTAACATGGAAATCTGCAGGTTTCTCCTCCGGAAATACCGGCAAACAGAAAATTTTCATGTCCCTTCTTATGGGATTGTGCTATAATTTCTCTTATTGTTATGCCGCTGCCTGTAGCTTCCGGCTTCTGGCTCAGGGTATGAAGGATTCTCATAATCATGGCCCGGTGAATTGTTCGACGGTAATGTTCTTTCTATTCACATACAGATATATATTACCTTATATATATGTCAAAAAACAAGAGAGGATAAAATAAATTATATATAATATGAAACATGAAATTATGATATAATTATTCAACTATGAAGATTAATATAAAAAATATTCATGAAATAATAGAGAAAATCAGATCAGGTGACAGAAGAGCTACGGCCAGGCTCATAAGTGAATGTGAAGATTCTGCAGGATTTTTAAGAGAAGTTTCGTCGTATATCTATCCTTTAACAGGCAACATAAAATATGCAGGTATTGCCGGCTCATTCGGTGTCGGAAAATCCACTCTTATTGACGGTCTCATAAAAAGTGCCAGAAAAAATAATTGCAGAGTCGGTGTCGTGGCATTTGATCCTGAAAGTCCTTTCAGCGGCGGGGCCATACTCGGTGACAGGATAAGAATGAAACATCATTATACAGATGAAGGTGTTTTCATACGTTCAGTCCCTTCCAGAACAGAATCCGTAACGCCTGAAGTAATGGTAATTTCCCGCATACTGGAACTATGGGGAGCAGATATTATCTTTATTGAAACTGCCGGCCTTGGGCAGACTCAGACGGAAATTTCATCTGTCTCCGATTTTGTAGTAATGGCGGTTCAGCCTCAGGCAGGTGATGAAATACAGCTTATGAAAGCCGGTATAATGGAAATTGCAGATATAATAGCCGTTACCAAATGTGATATCCTTGATTCTTATTCCGTAAAAGCAGCTCTTATGGGTGCAATAGGCCATAAAAAGGTTAAAATTTTTGAAACAGGTGTGAATTTGCCTGAAACATATGACAGGCTTTTTGAAGAATTAAAGAGTTTTAAAGTTGAACATAAAAGAGAAAATCTGAGAAATACGCTGGAATGGCTTATAATGAAACATGTTAAAGATGAATGTCTTCATAAATATTTAAATGATAAGATGATTGATGAAATGTCTCTGAAGAATTACGATCCTTTTAAAATTGCAGACGAAATGTTTCATAGAATCTTTAATAAAAAAATTTGAGAGTGTAAGATGTTTTGTTTAAATTTATAGTTAGTTTCATAACTATCCATAAATAATGACCTCGTAATGCGTAAAGCGTAATGCGTGATGCGCAGGGATTAAACCCGTCACGCGTCACGCGTTACGCGTCACGACGACTTAAATTCTAATAAGTTATGAAATA
>JAKPQU010000501.1 GCA_029555925.1 Bacillota bacterium | reverse complement strand
TTATGAATATTTACCATCAAGTAGTGAAGCTTTTGTGTATATTTCGATGATAAGGCTTATGTTGAAACGCTTGGTTATACAAATGGCGTAATTAGGCTTTTCAGACACCCTCTTATTTAGGAATGAAAATTTATTAATTGTCTCTTTCCTCGCGTAACGCGTGACGCGTGACGGGTTTAATCCCTGCGCATCACGCATTACGCTTTACGCATTACGAGGTCATTATTTATGGATAGTTATGAAACTAACTATATACTCACCACAGTACTATATATTATTGATGCCGCACATAATAAAAGAATATTTTCATTATTTTTTGATAATATTTTTTTATGGAATAAAAATAAAATTATTGCTACTATAAACTATGTAACAACCATGACCGTTTCGGTCAAAACGGAGTATGAGAATTTGTTTCTCCTGTCACACGTTACGATTTTCAAATAAACACTGTTACTTTATATAAAAGATTTGCGGAGGTGATGAGTATGAAAGTTTTCTCACTTTTCAGACAGAGTGTAGAGAAAAGACGGGCCCGGATTCTGGAAAGACTCAGGGAAGGGTCTCAGAATCTGACAGATCTCAGAAGATATTTTAAAGGCTGTGTCAATGACGACCTTATAAAACATGATCTGAGAAACTTTCAGAAAATGGGTGTCGTAAAAACAGTGAAATTCAAAGGTTACGAGAGAGTCTACTACTATGTTAAATAACCTCTTTATAGATGCGAATTATTCGCATCTTTTTTATCTTTCTATAAGTAAGATTGACAGACTCTACTGTCTGTTCAGCAGATCAGAGAGTAATCTCCAGGCCTGAGGTGCGGAACCGCTGTCAATAGAGAGGATTTTTACTTCATTACCTTCTCTGTATTTTATGGACATGCCTGATGAAAATCCGTGATTGCCACCTTCTACCGAAACAATGGATGAATATGGTATATCAAACTGTTTTTTCTTTGAAAAAATATTGAAAGGAAATGTCGGAGCACCGTAGATACGTCTGTCAGTAAGAACTACCTTTGTCATATTCTTATAGCCTCCGCCGAACATAGACGGTTCTCCGAACTGTATCCTCACACCACCGGGACCGAAGGATAATAATTCATGTTCTGATGTTGATGGAGAACCATTAACAGGCTGATTACCGCTCAGTATGACCTGATCTTCTGGCTCATCAATTCTTCCTCTGCCTGTATGTTGCACAGGAGGCATAACATTTGTATTTACACCGGAGTTTATCTTCATAAAAATTCTCTCCTTAAACAAACCTGATTTTTTCTAATTTTACTCTTAATTTCTAGAAAAGTAAAGAATGATTGTTGATTACTGCAGAAATTATACAGGGAAATATTACGGCTATCTTCAGAGTATCATCGAAATTTTTATCCATATTATCCTCTATATTCCATTGATTGAAATCTCCGCGATAAACTGTTTCTATTACCATTGTACCTGCCCCTGTTACCTTCCAGGAATTAAAATCATCCCGATGCAGAGTTTCTGCTGTGAGTTTTATTTTATCGCCCTTTATTTTCCAGCATGTAAAATCATCTACATAGGCTGTTTCTATCCTTAATATTTTGCCGTTTATCTTATATTCCCACTGGCTGTAATCATCCATATATATGGTATATAATGTTCCTTCTCCTTCAGGAAGGGTTATATGCCATTCACTGTAATCGTCGTTATAAGCAGTTTCCATTATACCACTTTTCCCTGACATGATAATATCCCAGTCTGTAAAATCATCGGAATAAAGTGTTTCAATTGCTTCATATTTCATCTGTGCATATAAGGTTTCTGTGCAGAGTAAAATAATAAAGATGATAAGATACGTTCTAAATTTCATAATCGCAATACTCTATTTATCCATAGAAAGCCATTGTTCGTCAGATATGACTGTAATACCTGCTTCTTTAAGCTTTATGGCAGTTACTCCGTCTCCCTTCGTGAGTTTACCGCTGAAGGTTCCGTCATATATTTCTCCAGTGCCGCATGAAGGACTTCGGGACTTCAGTATGGCATATGTAATCTCTTTTTCTTTAGCTATGGCCAGAGTTTTTTCTGCACCTCTTTTAAAAAACTCAGTCACATCCTCTCCGTGCCTGTTAATTATTTTTTCATTTCCGTCACAGACGGTTATCTCCGACGGTATTCTGGGAACAGGAAGACCTCCCAGAACCTCGGGGCATACAGGAACAGCTTTACCTGTATCCACCAGGTTTTTTATATCTTTATTCAGACAGTTCTTACCGTCATACCGGCAGTTTTCTCCTGCAAGACACGCACTTACAAGTATTTTACTGTCAGTTTTAATGATATTTAATCCAACTCTGTCACTCATCTATTTATACTCCTCACTCGAAACCTTTAATATATGCTTCCATTTCCTTCAGATAATCTTCATTGAAGAATTTTTTACATGCTTCACAGGAAGAAATTTCTTTATACTTTTCAAAAAGAGTTTTAAGTTGTAACATATGGGCTTTTTCATTGTCCTTTGATTTCTTCAGCTTTAAATGAAGTTCCACTCTCAGCAGAAGTTCTTCACTGTTATATGGTTTTTTTATATAATCTACTGCTCCTGTTGCCAGCCCTTTTGCTATATCAGAAGGGGTAGTTTTGGCAGTCAGAAAAATAACAGGTATGTCTTTTTTTAATTGCCTGCAGAGTTGAAATCCGTCTGTTTCAGGCATCATGACATCAAGGATAATAAGATCTGCAGGTCTTTCACCAAGTAAATTGACAGCTTCTGCGGCATTACCTGCAGTGGAAATTTCATAATCTTTTTTACTTAACAGATATGATATGGCCTGACGAACTCTTGGCGTATCATCTACTATCATTACCAGTGGCTTCGAAGAATTATTCATTATACCGACCTCCCTGATTTTTTATTATAAAGAAAAACATCTGAATTTACAAGAAGAGAAAAATTATTATATCTGCAAAAAAAATATAGGAATTATAAATAAAATCGGAGAATATCTTATTATGAAAAACAAAGATCCTCTTTCAGAAAAACTTGCCATTTTGAAGCCTGAAACTCTGCTTGATACAGCATGGGGATGCGGAAGTTATACTGCTGTTCTGTCGCCTCTGTGGGGACAAATTACTGCTGTTGACATATCCGGTGGATTTATATGAAAATGATGAAGTTTGCACCTTCACTGGATGTTGATTTTCATATTTGGTTGTGACCGCTCTGGTCATGTCTGTTAGTGAAATAAACTGTGTGAAAATGATCTTATATATATTTTTGCCGAAAAGGATGGCACGTAATGAAAAAAATAGATGTTCATTTCTCAGGCTCTTTTATCTCTAATTATAGAAACAGGGTGATTTAACGATATGAAACATATCCTCGTAAGATCGAGTCTTCGTTATATAAGAATCCATATCTGGCAGTTTTTACTCTCTATTATCGGCATAGCTCTGGGCGTGGCAGTAGCAATATCTATGGATATAGCAAATGAAAGTTCAAAAGAGGCTTTTTCTATATCCACACAGTCTGTAACGGGAACTTCCACTCATCAAATAACAGGCCCCCCCGGTGGTATTCCGGAAGAGTTTTACAGAAAATTCAGGGTAGAAGAAAAAATACGGCACTGTGCTCCCATGGTTGAAGGTTTTTTATCATTACCTGACTGTAAAGGACAGGTTCTGCACCTTATCGGTATAGATCCGGTAGTAGACAGTGAATTTCGTCCTTATCTGAAAGGCATTAAAGGCAATTCTCTGGCAAATCTGATACCTTTTATGACTGAACCTTTTACTGCAATTATTTCCTCTCACAGAGCCGGAAAGCTCGGACTTAAGCCGGGAGACTCCTTTACAGTGAGAGCAGGAAGCCTGAAACATAAAGTTTTATTGACAGGTCTTATAGAACCTGCCGATAAACTCACGGAAGAGGCCATGGAAAACTTAATGGTTACAGATATTGCCACTGCACAGGAAATAATGGATAGTTCCGGTCGTATAAGCTCTATAGATATCATTATATCCGATGAAGGGCAACTTCAGGACATAAAGAAAAAACTTCCCTCTTCCATGAAAATAACTCCTTCAGGCAAAAGAACTCAGGCAATAGAGCATATGACCCGGGCATTCAATCTCAACCTGACTGCCATGAGTACTCTTGCACTGATTGTAGGAATGTTTCTTATTTATAATACTATGACCTTTTCCGTTGTCCAGAGACGTACCATGATTGGTATGCTGAGA
>JAKPQU010000111.1 GCA_029555925.1 Bacillota bacterium | reverse complement strand
TCACGCGTCACGCGTTACGCGTCACGAATAAAGAAAGGTTTACCATTTATGGCAGGCATAGGTTTTCTGTTAAAAAAATTACTTCATGAAGACAGATATGTCAGTGATTTTAAAGCAAATCTAATTTCACTTGTTATATCTTCCGGTCCCTGGCTTTTTGCCGTTATGTCCATAGCAGGTCTCAGTGTATTTGCCGGCCCTTATTCCGTTCAGCCGGCTATGGTATTATTCAGGGTTATAATAGTCTATGTATATACCTTTTCCCTGATTATTACGAGTATATTTCAGTTAGTCCTGACCCGTTTTATTTCAGACAAATTGTATCAGAGGGAATATTCTGCACTGTTTCCAAACTTTGCCGGTGCCATGTTTCTGTCAGGATTGTTATGTTTTATCGTTTCTTCTGTCTTTATATCTTTCTCTACAGTAAATTTCATTTTGAAGATTCTATGTGTAGTTTTATTCTGTACCGTATCATTTCAGTGGATAATAATGGTTTTCCTTTCGTCTCTAAGGGATTATGTAAAGGTTGTTGCCATATATTTTTTCGGATTTATATTGAGTTTTTTTATTGCTATGATAGCAGGTAAATACTGGCATACAGAAGGTTACCTCTCAGGTTTTACCGCAGGGCAGGTTGTAATTGTACTTTTTCTTGTACGACGTATAAAAAGTGAATTTACATGGGGAGAAGACAGCATTTTTGAATTTACGAGATACTTTAATAAATATCCTCAGCTTGCACTGGCTGCTTTTTTATATAATCTCGGTTACTGGCTTGATAAATTGATTGTCTGGTATTCTCCTGAAGGTATTAAAATGGAAGCAGTTTTCCTTGCCCATTATCCCTATGATACGTCATCCTTCCTGGCTGCACTTACAATAATTCCCGCCATGTCAGTATTTTTTCTTCAGGTAGAAACAGATTTTTATGAAGGATTGCGAAAATATATAAATACAATTCTGAATGAAGGAACTTATCAAGAAATAGAAGATAAAAGAATTTTTTTGATTTCAGCTCTGAAGGAAAAATTATTGCACATAACAGAGATACAGTTTTTTATTACCATTATAATCTTTCTTATAGCTCCTTATATAATAAGATTTCTTCATTTTAATGCAGACGATATTGTCCCTGTATTTCGGATACTCATAGTAGCAGCCTTCTTCCAGATTTTATTTCTGGTCCTTGTCGTATTACACTGGTATCTTGAATTACTTACCGATTCCCTTGTATGTATTTCCATATTCACCATGTTAAACGGCATTCTGAGCTATCTGTTTATATGGCATAGCTCTTTTACTTCAGGTACCGGCTACCTGATAGCAATAATAATCAGTACTGTTATAATATTTCTCAATCTCATGTATAAAATGAAGCATCTTAATTATCTGACTTTTCTCTGCAAGCCCGTTTCTCAGGGACAGCCTGTAATGCCGAAGTTTAAATCAGTGACCGGTGACCGGGTGTCTGTGAATAGAGGTTGTAACGACTATGACCTGTTCGAGCATAAAGAAGTATGAGAATTTGTTCCTCCCGTCACACGTTACACATTACGCGTTACGATTCTCATATAAATCAATAATCATCGAGCAGAATTTTTATTCCGTCTTCCAGAGTAAAAGAAGGTTCATATTCCAGTATTTCTCTGGCTTTTGTTACATCTGCTGCAGAATGTTTTATATCTCCTTCCCTTTCCTCTTTATAGATTGCCTTTATATCTTTTCCTGTGATTTTATTTATTGTATTCAGTAATGTTATAAGATTCTCCGAAATGCCTGTGGCAATATTAAAAACTTCTCCGCCTTTAATTTTCTTGCTGTTCATAGCGAGAATATTTGCTTTTACCACGTCTTTTACAAATACAAAATCCCTTGTCTGCAGGCCATCACCGAATATAACTGGAGATTTACCTGACAGAACATTATCTGTGAATTTCGATATGACGCCAGAATAAGGAGAAGAAGGATCCTGGCGGGGGCCAAATACGTTGAAATATCTGAGTGATATGACAGGAAGATTATATAGTTCCGAATAAATTTTTCCGTAATACTCTTTTCCCAGCTTTGATATCCCGTAGGGAGTCAGAGGGCATGGAACCATAGTTTCAACCTTCGGAAGAACAGGATCATTCCCGTATATTGCAGCAGAACTTGCCAGAACCACCCTTTTTACTTTATTTCTTCTGGCACTTTCCAGAACATTAAGAGTCCCGGTCAGATTTATACTGTGATTATCCAGAGGACGATTAATGGAATCAAAAACCGATACAAGGGCAGCTTCATGAAAAACATAATCTACATCTTTCATCGGGTAAAGCAATTTATCAAAATCCCTTATATCTGCTTCTATAAATTCCACTCTGTCTTTTATGTGTTCAATATTCTTTAAATATCCGGATGATAGATTATCTATTATAATAACCATATTGTCCGGATTTTTTAATACTTCTTCAGCTATATGGGAGCCTATAAAACCACAGCCCCCTGTTATCAGATATTTTGTCATTTTTATTCTCTTTGTAAGGAAACGTGATGCGTAATGCGTGATGCGTGATACGTGATGCATTATAATCGTGACGCGTAACGCGTGACGCGTCACGCGTGATGGATAACCATCTCTTTCACTCTTCACCCTTCACTCTTCACTTTTCACGACTCACGGCTCACTGAACGGACAATCTTATATTAAATGTAGTTCCTTTTTTTGTAGATGTAAAATCCACTTTACCTTTAAGATATCTTTCCGTTAAAAGTTTTACACTGTATGTGCCGAGTCCTCTTCCTGAAGATGCTTTTGTACTGAAAGAACGATTAAATATCTGCAGTTTTACTTCTTCAGACATTTCTTTTTCATTATGGACAGAAAATACTATTTCCCCGTTATTATTTTTGTAAGAAACTATTACAGTCTGACCCGGTTCAGAAGCTTCAAGAGCATTTTTTATGAGATTACCTATTACTCTGCTTAAAAGTACCTTATCTGTTTTTATATATGGTTCTCCTATAATGACCGGTTCATAAATAATTTTATTTTCTGCTACAGGATGATTTTTATAAAGTGTACATATAGCAGACAGAAATGCAGGTACAAAGATTTCTGTAATATTTATCTTTAAATCCCCTCTTTCTGCCTGAAGAAGAGACTTCTGGCTTTCTATTTCTCCTATGAGCTGTTTTGAAAGAGTCAGACCCTCTTTGTAAAAAGTTCTTGCCTCTTCTTCTGTCAGATCAGGCATTAATTCCATAATTCCCTGAATTCCTCCGGCAAGGTTTAAAATATCATCAAAGAAAATCCTCTCGAGTATATAACGGTATTTTTCATCTGACACATCTCTGACACAGAAGAGAACATAATTATTTCCATTGATATTAAAAGGTGTTGTCCATACGCGAAGTGTTAATGCGGTTATACCTGTTTCATCACTGATATTTATCCTGTATTCCTGCACGTCTTTTTCATTTTTTGTAATGGTGTTGACGACGGCATGTGCTGCACCGCAGTATTTACAGAATTTTGATGTCCCGCACCCTCCCGGCCCTTCATTTTTATGGATACATCCCATTGCTTCGCCCTGTCTTTCCCCGATAATATTCTTTTCATCGTTCAGATGAAGAAAATTTAAAAATTTATCATTTGCAAGGATAACCTGACGGTGCTCATTGAGTACTAATATCATATCGGGGGAACTATCAAGGAGTGTTTTTATAAGAGCATGGCCTTTTAAATTTGTATTCTGTTTCAGAACCTCTTCCATTTCCGCTCTCTCGGGAGGAGCGAATTCTGTTAACATAAAATCACCTCTTAGTCGTGATGCGTAACGCGTGACGCGTGACGGGATTATTAAAAATATCTGTCTATGTCCAGAGCCATTTTATAGCATAGATTACCGGCTCTCTGAAGAGCATGTCTTGATATAAGATCCATTCTATCATATTCCGAGTGAATTGCAAAAATTATCTTTGAAAATAATTTTCCACCTGACACTGTTATTACAGGAAATCCGTAGACTGATACGGGAAACTGATCCAGTCCGGCTCCAAGGGGAATATAACCTTTTGTAACAGGGTAATTATGTTCTTTTGCTATTTTTAAAGCCAGAGGAGTCAGGAGTCCTCCCGTATGAAAGGGAGGTATTCCGTAGGCAGAGGTTATTATTATATTGCCTTCTGCGCCGGGGCCGTCAAAATTTATAAAATAGGTCTTTTCTTTATCGTATTTATATCCTTCTTTTTCCATAAATCTTACCGCACCGCACAGGCCATCTTCTTCCGCACCTGTTGCAATGAAAGTAAGGTTTGTATTCTTCACCTCTTCAGGAAGTATTTTCGCGAGTTCCAGAAGAACTCCAATACCTGATGCATTGTCCAGTGAACCGGGAGATTTGTTTCCTGACCTGTTAAGTTGCAGTAAAAAGAGAGCTACAGTTGTAATGACACATAGATAAAAGAGAATACTTTTATCCCACACAGGAACCGGGACGTCAAGAAATTTGCATAATGCGAGCAGAGTGGTTAATCCTATGAGGGAAACGCTTCCGACGAGAGATGTGCCGAACAGTGTTGCTCTCCAGAAAGCGGGAAGAGTCTGTGATTTTGAATCGTAATGGGCAAGGAATATGAGATTTTTTCTGGCATTTTCCTTTGTTTTCCTTGCTATAATATTCCATGAAGTCTTTTCTTTCCATGGAACATCATAGAGTCTGTGATAATTTTTTCTCCATTTTGTGGATGCAATTATAAGACTTACAACTGCAAAGGAAATTAAAACGGAATATAAAGGATTTTTATCATAACAGAGATACATAAGAATCTGCATTGTTATAAGAAATAACAGAAAGATTCTTGCCATTACGGAAAGTGGAAAGGTAGAAAATTTAAATTCCTGAATTTCTACATCCAGTTCCTTATGTTTGAAACTATCGATAATATAATCTCTTGCCTGTTTCTCTCCTTCGCTTCCGGGAGAGCGGGGGAAAGATAAATCTTCCGTATATTTATAAGCATGTTCAGAATTGAATTTCATTATTTACACCTCTTTAAAATCGTGACGCGTAACGCGTAATGCGTGACGGGTGGGTCGTGATGCATGATGCGTAATGCGTATTTTCACCGGTACCGGGCAAACACAGTGGTTCGCCCCTGCTCACTTTTCACTTTTCACTGACATAAAACGCCGCCCCATTGAAGTTTTTCATTGAGCAGTTGATAATAGTCTGTTCCTATTTTAATAAAATGTGTTCTCTCCTTTGCTCTCTTTATCTGTACTATATCGTTATCACCCATTTCCCATACCTTCTGGCCGTCAAGGGATATTCTTATATCCCTTCTTGGTTCTGCATTACTGAGCCATATACTGTCATGGGGCGGAACGAGAAGGGGTTTATGATATAGAGAATGAGAGCATATCGGAGTTACAAGGATTGTTTCAACAGTGGGATTAACGATAGGCCCTCCTGCAGAGAGAGAATATGCCGTAGAGCCTGTGGGAGTTCCTATAATCACTCCGTCACCGAAATAAGTTAGTTTAAATTTTTCACTTACCTTTACGCAGATTTTTACCGAACGTGAATGGTGGGCTCTGTAAAATACAGCATCATTCAGTATTATATCATGAAAAACCTTTTCCCCGTCAACCGTAACGGTAACTTCAAGCATCATTCTTTTTTCTATCTCAAATTTTCCATCAAGGACTTTATTTATATCTTCATACATGTTGGATAATTTAACCTCTGTAAGAAATCCCAGAGTTCCGAGATTTATACCCAGAAGGGGAATGGATTTTGCCGAAACCCAGTGAGCCCATCTTAAAAATGTTCCGTCACCTCCGAGTGTTACAGCCCAGTCTATCTTATTCAGAAGTTCTTCTTTTTCAAATCCTATTTCTTCTGTACCGAGTTTTTTGGCAAGACTTTTTGTTGTAAGGACAGAAAGATTTTTTTCTTTAAACCAGGTAATTAAATTTTTCCCTGTGTCAATTGCTTCCTGTTTCTGGTCATCCAGAAATAAACCGACAGATTTCATTTAAAACAGTTCCTCTCTTCAGTCAGGCTTACCATCTCGCGTCACGCGTCACGCGTCACGCGTTACGAATATATTATCACAAATACTCTGAATAATAAATACTGTTATTTATAGTTGCAAAAATATGCAATGAATGCTATTCTATCCTGGTTATGAAAAGAGAACATAAACTTGCTCTGTTATCTTTCCTGTGGTTATTTACTTTAATGACAGGTTATTATATTGTTAAACCTCTGAGAGAAGCCCTTACAAATGAACTGCCTCATGAATGGGTGCCCTATCTCGGTATTGGGGTTATGGTATTTATAATATTTTTTAATTTTATTTATGACAGACTGGCATGTATTCAAAATCCGGAAGGTTTAATCAAGGTTGTAACAGTATTTTTTTCTTTATGTCTTTTAGGGTTTGCCTTTATATTGAGGATGTCATGGCCTCAGGTAAATATACCTTTTCTCGGAATACAGCCGGGACGGTATATATGGATAATAATATATTATTTTTTTGTAGGGATTTATAATGTTTTTACCGTAACCATGTTCTGGTCTTTTGTAAACGATATATTTAACAGCAATGAAGCAAAGGCTTATTTCGGTAAGATAACTGCAGGAGGGACTATCGGAGGACTTGCAGGAAGTTATCTTACTGCAAGTCTTTCTACCAGGATAGAAGTGGAAAATCTTCTTTTTTTATCTGCCTTTCTTCTTATGATTACCATAGCTTTCATGTATTTACTCCTTCCTCTCAGGGATAAGAATATGAAGAAAAAGGAAAAAACATCGGTTCATGAGAAAGGGAAGAGTGGTTTTTCTCTGGTTTTTCAGTCAGGATATCTTCAATGGATGATTCTGGCGGCTTTTCTTATGACTTCAGGGACAACATTACTTTATAACCAGATGAATGCCATAGTAAAATACAGTATTACCGATAAAGCGTTAAGGACAGAATTCTGGGCAGATATGAATCTATGGATTAACGGCCTCGGATTGTTTTTTCAGCTCTTCTGTGTTCATAATGCCGTAAAATATTCAGGTATCCTCCCTACTATATTAATAGCACCTGTCGTCAATCTTGCAGGTTCCTTTTCCTTGATATGTTCCACAGGTCTTACCTTCGGAAGTATTTACCATGTCTGCAATTACAGCACAGAATATTCCTTCAACAGGGCTTCAAGGGAAATACTTTATATACCTACTGACAGGGATTTTAAATATCAGGGAAAGGCCATAGTGGAAACATTCGTCTACCGCCTCGGCGATGGCCTTACAAGCCTGTTCCTCATAATAACGGCTTTACCTTTTCATTACATAGCTTTTCTTAATCTTTTTATAACACTCCTCAGATTTATACCTGCCATTGCTCTTGCCAGGCATTACGAAGGGTTGATTAAGAAGGAAGAGGATGCCGGGAAAACGTACCATTCTGAAATTCTCACCAAAAAATTGAAATGATAAACTTTAAATAATCCCTGTTTTGTCTTCTATATTTTTCACAATGGGAGGTATGTAATATCTGGGACTGTCTGTAGAAAGGTTGAAGATTTTTTCCATCTTTTCATCAAAAGTATGAGGGTCTATTTTCTCATCATCTCTTATATATTTCAAAGTGACAAGAGCACTGAATATTTTCTTCGCCACAGGTATGCCTGCTGCCACAAGACCTGCCACTGTCGTAATTCCCGCTGCTGCTCCGAAGACTATTCCCATGGTCACGGCAATTACTGCAAGACCTTTTACCGCATCAAGCACTTCTTCTGTAATCTTTGTCCCCTTGTTAATAAGGTTTTTATCTTTTGCTGCATCATAGATTTCGTAGCCATTTTTAAAAGCCTGAAATATTCCTCCGAGAGCTGCAATGCCTGTTATAATACCTTCTCCTGCTTTGTCTATCACATTCCCGGGAAGGGCAAGAACAGATGTAATGACAGCACCCTGTGTTGCCTTATAAATAGGTTCTGCTGCAGGGAGCTTTTTTTCAAGTTCCTCATCAGAGAGTTTGTAGTAGGCTTCTTTTACTCCATAAGCTGTTTGAATAAGGCCCATACCCACTCCTATAGCAAGACCCGGAGCCCCTGCAAGGGTTCCGTTCATAAGAGATTTAAAGACCGTAATTGCAGCACCTATACTTCCTATTCCTACAGCATTTTTTGTGATTTCACAGATGTTATACCAGCATTTATCAAGGTGATCTATGTCTTCATGGCTTACACCACGGGATTTGAGAAAAGCATAAAGTCTTTTGTCTTTTGCAAGATCCTGTATAAAGGCAAGCCATTCCGTCTCTTTTGCCAGTTTCAGTTCAGGATATACGTCATCAAGGATATGTCTGGATACGGAAAGTTTCTTTACCGGTGCATAAATGCCTATACCTTTTGCTTTATCCACATCCTGACCTACATAGAAATTGGCTTTTACCATTTCCTCCAGAGATTCATCCAGTTTTCTGGCTTTTTCCGCCAGTGAAGGTTCTGTTTGTTCAGTGGCTCTTATTACATATTGCGCAAAATCCCTGAGGTCTACAAAATCCTTCTTGCCTTTTCCCTGAAACTGTTGACTTAACTTTACCAGTCTTCTGAGGAGTCCTTTATCGGGGTAATCTTTCAGTGCTGCAGAGAATTCAGATAGCATTTTGTTTACTTCTTCTGTTTTACTCAGATCCAGAAGAGACATGGTGGGAGTTGCAATGGAGGATATTTTCTGGTTCCCGCTTTCATAGATAAAAGCTTTACCTGCCTGTTCTGCCGTAACAGTTCCCTTCTCTTTAATTCCCTGTTTTACCGTGTCAATACTTTTCTTGAAAGGTATTTTTGTACCTTTAAGCCTTCCTTCTGAAGCTACAAGATAATGGACAGAATCCGATATCTCGGAAGCAACCTCCATAGCTGCCGAATTCCCGCCTTCCAGAACCATAAGCTCTATATGTTTGTCTGTTTCTTTCTCTACTTCTCTCAGTGATTCTCCAAATTCAGGAATAGTAAGCTTTTCATTTTTATATTTCATTATACCATCCAGATTTTCACCTGAAGAAGATACTATAACGGCATAATGTTTTGCAGGGTAATTTTTCATACCCCATTTCAGGAAATCTTTAAGACTTTCAGGGACAGTTTCGTCTCGGGCTGGCATTTCTTCTATAGCAGGAGATTTAATGGTTTTCGTATGAAATGGCACAAATAGATGGGCTACCTGATTTGTTTTTCTATGTTTATTGGGAGTTACGTAATACCTTTTTGTTCCTTCCCAGTCTCCTGTCAGTCTGTCGATAAAATGTCTGTCTCTCGTTACTTCTGCAACTATATTTATATGTTCATCCGAACCGGTTTGTTCCAGATCTTTTAATTTATAAAAGGCAAGTTTGTCATTTTTTCCTCTTCCATTCAGATATACAAGAAAAGTCCATTCCTTTTCCTGAGGTTCCGAAGAAGTAAAACTATCTTTCTCTCTCTCTGTTTCAGGAGGTTTTTTATATCCCGAAGATTTTCTATATATATAAGGTGTATTTTTTATTTCCATTATTTCACTCTTCACTTTTCACGACTATGGGGCTGTTCAAAATCCTCGCGTCACGGGGCACGATACAAAATAACTCTGTCACACTATCAGAATGGTCATTACCCTCGCGTCACGCGTCACGCGTCACGCATCACGATTATATTGCTCCCGCACCTTCAATAATACCCTTTATTGTAGGAGATATGTAATGCTTCGGTCTGGCACCTGACATGTTCTGTATCTCTGCCAGTTTTTCCCTGAAACTTTTCATATCCACATCTTCTGCTTTAAGATCTTTTATGTTACTGAGTATGTTGTAAATTGCTCTTGCTACGGGTATGGCACCGGCAACAATACCTGCCGGTGTTGTAAAGGCTGCCCCGGCTCCCAGTATGATTCCCATGGTTACTGCAACTACGGCGATGCCTCTCATGCTGTCGAGGGTGTTGTCTATTACTTTTTCTTTTTTATTAATTAATTTATCATCACTTAAAGCCGAAAAAACTTTATACGCTCCCGTAACGGCATGGTATGCTCCTCCCATTGCTCCTATACCCTGTACAATTTGCTTGCCCATCGTACCGAGGATCTTTGCAGGTAAAGACATGGTGGATGTAATTGCAACACCTTCCATTGTATAGAACAGGGGGTCTAAAACCTGTTTCCTGTCTTTTATTTCTTCATTTGTAGCGTATAAATAGGTATTTTTTATTCCGTAAGAAATTTCAGTGCCCCCAAGGCCGAGAGCCACTGCTGTCCCTACAGGGCCTGCTAACTGTCCGTTTACCACATTATCAAGACATGTCAGAGCGAGTCCTATGCTGCCGATACTTACTCCTACATTAAAGACCTGTCTTGTAAGGGTGAAGAATTTGTCCAGAACCTTCAGTTCTTTTTCGCCGACTCCTATGGAAGCAAGAAACTTTTTTAAATGATTGTCTGTTGCTATTTTGTTTATAAAATCATTCCAGCCTGTTTCTTTGTTCAATTCCAGTTCAGGATAGATTTTTCTGGAAATTTTCTCCGTTCTTTCATCTCTGGTTGAAGGGGCAAATATGGCAACTCCACCTGAATTCTGAAATGTTTCACCTTCGTAGAAATTTCCCAGAACCATTTCACCCAGTTCTTTATCCAGTTTTTTCGCCAGTTCTGCAAGATGAGGATCTGAGTCTTTCATCTCACCGGCAATTACCTTTGCAAAATCCCTGAGATCCAGAAATTCTTTTTTACCTTTACTGTTATAGAACTGCTGGCTTTTTTTAACCAGGTTTTTGAGCAATTTTTTATCGGGATGATTTTTTAGAGCTTCTGTCAGAGGAGCGAGTATTTTATTGATATTATCTGTTTTATTCAGATCTATGGCAGAAACTGAAGGAGTATTTACAGAAGCATATTTGCGTCTTCCGCTTTCATAAATAAATGACAATGCTGCTTCCTGAGGAGTTATAGTGCCTTCTTCTTTTATACCTTCTTTTATTGTTTTAATAGCTTTCCCGAAAGGTATTTTGGCACCTTTCAGTTCTCCTTCGGAACCAATCATATAATCTACATGGCCGGAAAGTTCTGTTGCTACTTCCAGGTTGGCGGAATTACTTTCATCGAGTAACATAAGGTCTATCTTTTTCCCTGTGGAAGCTTCTATGTTTTTTGATATTTCACCCAGTTCCGGGAGGGTTACTCTGTTGTTCTCATCACCCATTATTCCCTCTATACCTGAACCGTTGGAAGAGATAAGAACACCATAGTGTCTGGCAGGATATTTCTCCATGCCCCATTTCAGAAATTGTTCGAGGGTCTGATTGTCACCGGGGGCCTGAAAATCCATTTTTTCCACTTCCGGAGAAGTTACGCCATATGTATGGCCGGGTAAATAAAGATGGGCCAGTTGCCTTATATTTTTATCTTTTTCTCCCTTTGTAACATAAAATCTCTTTGTGCCCTGCCAGTCTTTTGTTATTCTGTCCATGAAGTGCTTGCTTCTGGTTACTTCTGCCACTATATTTACATTCTCGTCAGAACCGGTTTTTTCGAGATCTTTTAATTTATACAGGGCTATTTTATCGTGATTTTTTGTTGCATCCAGAAATACAAGAAAAGTCCATTCCTTCTCGGGAGAAGAAGGAGAGAAGGAATCGCCGCAATCTTTTTCCCCTGTTTCTCCGGACTTTTTAGGAATTGTATATTCAACTGGTTTATAGTTACATTTATTGATATTCATCAATACTAAGATAACACGTTACCTGAGGCAAGTAAATAGAAGAAAGTTAAAATTTTGTTAACTTTTTGTAATTGAAAATTTTCTATTATCTTTTTGTTTAATTATATTGACATTTTTTTATTTTTTTTCTAAT
>JAKPQU010000417.1 GCA_029555925.1 Bacillota bacterium | reverse complement strand
AAGATTTATCTTTTCCAGGATTTCTTCTACAGGAATAATACGTTTATGGACCAGTTCCGATTTTGCTATACGAAACATACGATTACTTGTACTTTCAAGTCCCAGGAGCATCCCTCCGTTGACATAGTTTTTGGCAATTTGCAGTTCTTCGTCTGTAACACCATCTTCACAGAGTCTATCAATCTCTGCAAGGATAAGATTTATAACATCTTTAATATTCTCTGCTGAAGTGCCTGCATAAAAAGAAAAAAGCCCTGAGTCCAGGAAATTATACTGAAAAGAATAAACACTGTAGGCGAGTCCAAGTTCTTCACGTATCTTCTGAAAGAGTCTTGAACTTGCCGTTCCGCCGAGTATATTATCCAGAATAATGCCAGTATATCTTCTTTCATCTTTTACAGATATACCGGGATATCCCATAGAAAGATGTACCTGGCCACAGTCTCTGAAATTCACATCTACAGTACTGGTAAATACAGGGGCATCCAGAGGAATATTCTTTTGCGTACCTTTAAAATCTGTTACATAGCCTCTTACAAGCTTTAAAACATCTTCATGTTTTATATTACCTGCCACTGAAATGACAATATTAGAGGGAACATAATTTTTTTCAAAATATGACAGTATTTCATTTCTACCAAGTTTAATCACCGAATCCCTGTCACCTGAAGTCATACAGGCAAGGGCATGATCTTTAAGCATTGACTTCAGATAGAGATCGAAAATATAGTCTCCCGGAGAATCTTCGATAGATTTTATCTCTTCCAGAATGACTGTTCTTTCTTTCTCTATATCGTCAGGATTAAAGAGTGAATTGAGCAGCATGTCCATAAGGACATCTACGGCAAGAGGCAAATCTTTATCTACTACTTTTGCATAAAAACATGTAAATTCTTTACCGCATGAAGCATTCAGAATACCGCCTACTGCATCTATGGCAGCAGAAATTTCCCTGGCAGTACGACGATGAGTGCCTTTAAACAGAATATGTTCGATAAAATGAGATACACCTGCCTGTGCAGGCCCTTCATAACGACTGCCGGTATTAAGCGATATTCCAATAGATGCTGACATAAACAGAGGAGCTTCCTCTGTAATTACTACTATACCATTCGGTAAAATTTCCTTATAATACAAACCAGTAGAACCTTTCTCGGTACTGATTACCGCTCCAGAGAGGACTTCCGCATTTATCTCTCCCTCTAACAGCCATGACTGTACAGCCATAACGAAGATGAGAACCTGTTCCTCCCGTAACGCTTACGCGTTACCCTTCTCCTGTAAAGCCCGATTGGCTATAGAGGGAGTATTTCTGCGGTCTTGGGATAAAGTATAGCCAGATACTATCTGTAGCGATTTCTTACAGAACCACTGCCAAACCTGTCTTCTCCTCTTGAGGAAGAATCCCTCACAGGTCCTCTGCTTCTGCTTCTATCTCTATCCCTCTCTCTATCCCTGTCTCTGTCCATTCCTCTTGAATTATCCCTAGGTCTTGATGATGGTCTGGACTGAGAGCTATAAATGCTTTTAGGCATGCCATTTTTAAGATCAAGATTTATCTTA
Organism: Bacillota bacterium; assembly: GCA_029555925.1. Next base: position 5,558 of record JAKPQU010000417.1, on the reverse strand, counting down.
CCCTGGTAATCTATTTCTGCAATCTTTACTTCGATCTCCTGACCTACTGTAACAACATCTTCAGTTCTGGCACCTCTTTTGGAAGAAAGTTTGGAAATATGTAAAAGTCCTTCTTTTCCGGGAGCAATCTCAACAAAAGCTCCAAAAGATGCAATCTTAACAACTCTGCCCTTATATTCTTCTCCCACTGCTACGTCTTTAATGATATTTTCAATCATAGCTCTGGCTTTAAGTCCTGCTTCCTTATCAGGAGATGAAATAAAGACTCTGCCATCATCTTCAAGGTCAATCTTGGCTCCAGTTTCGGCTATAATCTTATTTATCATCTTACCGCCGGGGCCGATAATCTCTCTGATTTTATCAGGATGTATTGACATGCTGATAACCCTTGGAGCATATGGAGACAGATCTTCTCTTGTAGAGGGCATTACGCTCTGTATAAAATCAAGTATAAATAATCTTGCTTTTTTAGCTTTATCTAAAGCCTGATTCATAAGTTCTCTTGAAATGCCATGAATCTTTATATCCATCTGCAAGGCAGTAATACCTTCTCTTGTACCTGCTACCTTGAAATCCATTTCACCGAAAGCATCTTCAAAACCCTGAATGTCTGTTAAAATGACATTTTTATCAGTGCCTGTAATAAGTCCCATAGCTATACCCGCCACAGGTGCTTTAATAGGCACACCGCCATCCATAAGAGCGAGAGTACTTCCGCACACACTGGCCATAGAAGAAGAACCGTTGGATTCAAGTACTTCAGACACAAGACGAATAGTATAGGGGAATTCTTCTTCTGAAGGTATTACACAGGTAAGGGCTTTTTCTGCAAGAGCGCCATGTCCTATTTCTCTACGACCGGGGCCTCTCATACCTCCAGTTTCACCCACACAGAATGGCAGGAAATTATATTGATGCATAAATCTCTTGGATTCTTCAAGACGAAGGTCATCTATTATCTGAACTTCACTTATAGTACCAAGTGTGAGAACTGTCATTACCTGAGTTTCACCTCTTGTAAAAAGTCCTGTTCCATGTGTTCTCGGGAGAAGACCAACCTTTATATCCAGCGGCCTTATTTCATCAAAACCACGGCCGTCAGGACGTTTGCCTTCCTCGAGAATAAGTTTTCTGAGCTGTTCTTCTTTTAATATATCGAGGATAGTATTAAAATCTATAGGTTTATCTGCCTGCAGAAGTTCAAGCAATGTTTTGCGCTCTTCTTCATCAGGAAGTTGTTCTACAACAGGTATAAGCCTTTCCGGCTTAATTCTATCTATAGCATTCAATCGCTCCTGTTTTTTCTTAATCTGCATCGATTCCAGTAGTTCCTGACAGAAATGTTCTCTCATTAATTTTTCAAGAGTTTTATTATATTGAAAAAGTGGAAATTCACCTTTAGTTTTACCGGCTAACTCTATAAGTCGTTCCTGTAATTTTACTATATCTTTTATAACTTCATGGGCTTTTTCTATAGCATTTATTATAGTTTCTTCCGATACCTCTTTCGATCTAGCTTCAACCATTGTTATGGCATCTTTTGTACCTGCCACTACCAGATCAAGGTCACTTTTCAGGAGCTGTTCACTTGTAGGATTGATTATCAATTCATTATCTATAAGACCAATCCTTACTCCTCCGACAGGACCGTAAAAAGGTATATCGGAAACACAGAGGGCAGCTGATGCTGCTATTAAAGCAACAATATCCGGTTCATTTGCATCTCTCGAGAGTACAAGAGTAACAATTTGAACTTCATTTCTGAGCCCTTCAGGGAACAGAGGCCTTATAGGCCTGTCAATCAAACGGCATGCAAGAATAGAATCTTCGCTCGGTTTTCCTTCACGTTTAAAAAATCCGCCCGGTATCTTTCCTGCGGCATATAATTTTGCTTCATAATTAACTGTGAGAGGGAAAAAATCTATTCCTTCTTTAGGTTTATCTGATGCAACACTTGTGGCAAGGATTAAACTGTCATCGTATCTTACGACTACAGCGCCATTTGCCTGTTTAGCCAGGGTTCCTGTCTGCAACATGAGGCTTCTGCCTGCAATCTTTGCTTCAACCAGTATTTCATTACCATTTACTACTTCTTCTATCTGAAGTTCTTTTTTTATTTCAATATTTTCAGTTGTTTCCTGTACCTTCTGTCCTTCAATTCCAATTTCTTCTACCATAATTGACCGTTAACTAAAACCTGGCTTCAATCACATCAGCAGCCATACCTGATTCTCAGATTTACAACATATATTTTCCTTTCTTCTGCAGGTTTGCCGAAAGGAAGGAAAAATAAGCCAGGTTTACCTCCTTCTTAATTTTTTATTCTTTAATTTAATATATATTCCTTAATTCAATCAAAAACAAAGCTGGTATAGGTAAAGTAATCAGATTGAAAACTCATTCGAACTATACCAGCTCTTATTTTATTTTCTCAATCCTAACTTCTTTATAAGACCGCGGTATTTTTCCAGATCAACGTTTTTGAGATAATTTAACAGTCTCCTTCTGCGACCAACCTTCATAAGAAGACCTCTGCGAGAATGATGATCTTTTTTAAAACTTGTCAGATGGTCTGTCAGCTTGTTTATCTGTCTGGTAAGCAAAGCTATCTGAACATCTGCAGAGCCGGTATCTCTCTCATGCTTCTTATACTCATCAATTATTGTCTGTTTTTCTTCTTTAAGAAGTGCCATTCCTTCACACACCTCCATTCCTATCAGTTTTAGTATTCTAACTTGTATTTTAAGAATATCAATAGCTATTAATAATAAAGTTCCTCATCACCAACTTCTAAAATAATAGCTTCACCTATATTATTCAAGGAAACAATACTTTCTATCTTTACTTTCTGTCCTTTAAGTAAATCTTTGAAATCTATCTTTTCGCATATATCCCAGTTAAAAAGAACTGTATCACCTGTAATTTTAAATTTCATTTTTTTTGCGTCGGAATTCTTTATCTCAATTATCTGATTTTTAAGGTCCACCCTGGATATTTCGCCGGTAAATGTTCCAAATTTACTGGTGAAACGATTACTTTTTACACTATTGTTGGATTCTATGTAAAAAACATGCAATCTTTTATCTTTCCTGTATCCAATAACTTCCAGAACAGTTCCTTTTTTTAATCTCTCCCATGAAAAATCAACAATCCGATTTTTATCAAAGAATAAGAGATCCTTCATTATATATAACTCTTCTTCTTGATTATTTTCAGTGAGAATTCTTACTATCGACTCTCCTTTTATAACCTTTTTTACAGTTCCTCTTAAAGATTCCTTTTCTCCGTAAAAAGCTTTTTGAAGGAGTAATAACCACTTACTGTTTGTTTCATCGGATATAGAGTCTCCGCTTTTACTATCTACTAAAGCAAACAATTCTTTAGATGAAACAGAAGGATCATAAAAACAATAGACAGTGTCGCCAAGAACAAAATCATCGACAGTACAGATCAGGTTTTCTTTTACAAAAATAGTTTTATCAGAAAGGTGAAAGTCAATCTCTCTGGCATCTGGTTTTTTAAGTATCATCCCTGAGCCGTCAATCTTCACTATCGTTCCTTTTGCCGATACGGGCTCTCCGGCCTGTAACACACAGGGAAACAGGAAGAAAAATATTAAAATTACTGTTATAAAGGTAAATCTATTCATATGAGTCTAAATTATTAACTCAGTATAAGTTATCTCGGTCAAAAAGTCAATCATTATTACAATTGTTTGTTTTTTATGACAGGTATTTTCCTTTATGCTAAAAATATATTAAAAATTAATAAATTCATCTCGTGAAAGGTGAAGAGCAACAGGCGGGATTTTACAACACATCACGCTTCGCTCTTCACGCTTCACGATTTACTGACCTGAGCATAAGCATGTAATAAACGTTTTCCTCCCGTCACGCGTTACGCGTCACGAGAGCATATATGTATTATTTATGCTTACCTCAGTAATAGATTTCTTTTTTATCCGGAGTAAGACCACCTGTAATTTTTAAATCCAATTTTCATTTAATTCTTTTCAGGCCTGGCTCCTTTTAGATAAAAATTCTTTTATTTCACCAACCAGTCTGGTGGGATCGAAAGGTTTATTTATTATCTTATCAAAAGAACAGAGAGCAGCTTTATCCATATCCTCTTCCGTAATCCTTGCAGTGAAAGCTATTATCGGTATATTATTTGTTCTTTCAATGGATTTTATAATCTTTGTAGTTTCATATCCGTCCATATTGGGAAGAGCCAGATCCATAAGTATGAGGTCAGGCATATGTCTCAGGGTCTGTCCGAGACCTTCAATGCCATCTCTGGCAAATATAAACTTGAATTCATCTTTAAATAAAAACTCTACCATTTTCCTTATGGATTTATCATCTTCTATCAGTAATACCGTTCTTTTCTCTTTTTCTTCTATCCTATCCTCTATAATACTCTCTTCTCCGGCCACAGTAATGGAAGATAATTTATCAGGACGTTCTTTTATATTTACCTGATCTTTTGGCAGTATTATAGTAAAAGTACTGCCTCTTCCAACTTCACTGTCAAGTAAAATACTACCGCCATGAAGTTCAATCAGTTGTCTGGATATGGAAAGTCCCAGCCCTGTCCCTCTGAATCGTCTTGTTCCGCTTCCCTCTACCTGGCGGAACTGTTCAAAAACAGCAGACTGGTCTTCCGGTTTAATACCAACACCTGAATCCGACACTTTTATGAGCAGACATTCTGCTTCATCTTTCAGATAAATCCTGACATACCCGCCTTCTTTATTAAATTTAATGGCATTTGTCACAAGATTTAATATGACCTGTCTCAATCTGTCAGGATCTACAAATAACAGTGGAAAGGACTTATCGAAATAACTTTCAAGACTTACGTCTACCTGTTCTGCCATTACCCTGGCAGTTGTTATAACTTCCTGAACTATAACCTTGAGATCCGTATCTTTCTTATTCAAATTTATCTTTTTTGCCTGAAGTTTTGACAGATCGAGAAGATCCTCCACTAAATGTAACATATTTTGAGAACTGGTAAGTATATCTTCAATTAATTCCAGTTGAACAGGAGAAATAGCTCCAAGGCGGCCTCCTTTAAGAAGGTATGAAAATCCGATGATTGCAGTAAGAGGGGTTCTTAATTCATGGCTTACATTGGCAATGTATTCATCTTTAAGTTTATTCGCATCCTGCAATTTACAGACCATTTCTTTTTCTTTTTGATACAGATGGGCCCGGGAAAAAGCAATAGCAACCTGTTTTGCCACAGCAGTAACAAGTCTTACATGATCAGAGGTAAAATAATTTTTCTTCATACCTGCAAGCCCAATTATACCATAACACTTACCCTGATATAACATTGGTACATAACAGAGTGACGAAGGAATTTCATAATCAGAAGTAACAGGGAAACGAACTCTTTCATCACAGGAAACATCATTTACATGGAGGGTGGCTTTATTTTTTATAACCCACCCGGGATGACGGTTCATTAATTCTTCCTGACTTATTATCCGTTCTTCTCCTTCAACACCTTTCGCATCGACAAGTGTAAGATTACCACTGTCTTCATCATAA
>JAKPQU010000519.1 GCA_029555925.1 Bacillota bacterium | reverse complement strand
TCAATGAAAATAATTTACCAGTTAATCAGAATGAGGTAAAAACTCTGCAGGCTATATTAACCAGGCCTTTCACGCAGAAATTAATCAAATATCGTAAAGGGTTCAATGGTAAACAACTGGCCTATGTTGAAACCGTCCATTATATCAACAGATTGAACGAAGCATTTAACTATCAATGGGATTGGCAGATTACAAATTATACTGTATCAGATGATCAGGTCTATTGCCAGGGAAGATTAATTGTAGAAATCAACGGCAAGCTTATTAACAAAGAGTCCTTTGGCGGCAAAGATATAACAATGGTTGATATATATGATAAGGTTACAAGGAAAGTTACAGGTAAAAAAGCTCTGTCTATCGCAGATGATCTTAAGAGTGCAAGTTCAGATGCTCTGAAGAAAGCAGCTTCACTTCTCGGTATAGGTCTCCATCTCTATATCTCTCAGCAAAAACCTTCATATCCTTCATCTGTAAAACCTGGCGAAGTGAAGATAGATGCTGCATCCCACATCAATGCCTCTTCTACACCTGCAAAACCTTCTACAGTGGCTCCAGTGCAGACTACAGTCAGCTCAGGCTTAAATAAACCTGGAGGCAATGGTAAAGGCGGCAACGGAAAGAATGGTAACGGCAGAACAGATATAAATCAGATCATAGAAAGATGGTGATATTATTGTATCTTTTTAGTTATAGGTAAACAGGCCAGAGTAACAGCTCTGGCTTTCAGTATTTTCAGGGGCAGGTGTATTCCTGCCCTTATTTATTTTAAGGAGGTCTATGAAAAATGAGTAAAGCTATACCAGAAATCATAACGGAAAGAATTATCACAGCCCTGGAAAAGGGCGAGGTACCCTGGAAGAAAACCTGGATAAATGCTCCGAAAAACGGCATTTCAAAGAAAGAATACAGAGGGATAAACAGACTGCTGCTTTCAATGACTGATTTTAATTCGCCCTACTTTTTAACCTTCAGACAGGCCCGCGACCTTGGAGGATATGTTAAAAAAGGCTCTCATGGAATTCCTGTTGTTTACTGGCATTTATGTAAAGTAAAGAAAAATGAGGAAGAAGAAACGACTGAGATATCAGAAA
>JAKPQU010000409.1 GCA_029555925.1 Bacillota bacterium | reverse complement strand
TGCCTTATTTAATTTGTTTTGCAGACAATAAATTAACCACTGGTTAATTTCTAATACTATAGAAAAAACTAATTTTTCTTCTCCAGAGCCTGCCAGTCAGAAGCTTTTTATGGATACCCTTTTACCTGTTACGGTACTAAGTAACCTATACTTTTGCATTTTTCACACAAAGCCTTATGTCACCTTGTAGGGGCGCACGGCCGTGCGCCCCTACGGGGTAACGGTTTTTCAAAATTCTGCAAAAGTATAGTAAAGAAAATTGTTTATATATTTATAGGAACTGACCTGTAATCATAGAATATTATATTATGTATGTTATTAATTCAGGATATTTCGATTATGAACATTGCCATGAATTACAGAAAAAAATTGTAGCTTTAAAAGAGATTGATTTTCCCGATGTCTTTATTCTTACAGAACATCCTCCTGTAATAACCCTCGGTCATAGAGGTAAAAGAGAAAATATCTTTCTATCGGAAGAAGAACTGAAAAAAAGAAATATATCAACTCTCAGAATTGAACGGGGAGGTGATGTTACATATCACGGGCCCGGTCAGTTAGTCGGTTATCCCATAATTAAACTGACAGACTACAAATTAAAAGTAAGAGAATTTATAGAAAGACTGGAAGAAGTGCTTATAGTTACTCTGAAAAATTATAATATTACAGGCACCAGAAATGAGATAAATCACGGTGTATGGATAGGAAATAATAAGATTGCTTCCATAGGCATAGGTATCAGAAGATGGATAACATTTCACGGTTTCGCTCTGAATGTGAATACTCATATTGAAGAATTTAATATGATAAAAGCATGCGGCCTTGATAATACAGGGATTGTTTCTATGGAAAAAATTGCAGGTAAGGAGTTTTCTCTCTCTGAAGTTTCTGGTATAATATGTCATAATTTTTCAAAAATTTTTGATATTTCACTTGAAAAAATTTCTTATGAAGAATTTTTAATGAAATTTTTTAACTGAAAAGCCTCATAGTTCTCCGTCTATGTTGCGATATATATAGCAATCAGACGGAAATGACAGAGCAAAATTACCTCTACGGGAAAGATAACTATGAAAATAATAAAAAAACCTCTATGGTTGAGAACAAAACTTCCTTCAGGGAAGCAATACGGTAAACTTGTAAATATATTGAAAGACAGACATCTTCATACTGTATGTCAGGAAGCAAAATGTCCAAATATAGGAGAATGTTTTTCCTGCGGGAAAGCGACTTTTTTGATAATGGGAAATATATGTACAAGAGATTGCAGGTTCTGTGCCGTCACTCATGGCACTCCCGGCTTACCTGACCCGTCTGAACCGGATCATATTGCCCTTACTGTATTAAAATTAAATTTAACCTATTCTGTTATAACCTCTGTTACAAGAGATGATCTTCCCCTTGGAGGTGCAGAATATTTTGCAGAAACAGTAAGAGCAATAAAAAAATATTCTCCAGGAACTAAGATTGAAGTGTTAACACCTGATTTCCAGGGCAGTAAAAAGGCTCTTGAAACAGTAATTTCCTCGGGGCCGGATGTGTTCAATCATAATGTGGAGACAGTTCCTTCACTCTATCAGGCAGTAAGACCGCAGGCCATATATAAAAGGTCAATAGAAGTGATAAAAATGGCGAGAGAGATAAATAAAGATATTATTATAAAATCAGGTCTTATGGCAGGGCTTGGAGAAACAAAAGACGAGATACTGGCGGTAATCAAAGATCTTGTAGATGCAGGATGCCAGATTCTTACAATAGGACAGTACCTGTCTCCTTCAAAGAGTCATTTCCCTGTAGACCGCTATATTACTCCTGAAGAATTTGATTTCTTCAGGGACGAAGGCGAAAAGATTGGTATGAAGAAGGTAGTATCTGCTCCCCTTGTAAGAAGTTCTTATTACAGAAGCGATATTTTAGATTAGGTATACACCTTTATTACCTCGCGTCACGCGTTACGCGTCACGCGTCACGATTAAAAACATAGGAGGTATAATTTATGAAAGTAGTAAAAGCAAATGAACCATGCCCCTGTGGCAGCGGAGCCAGGTTTAGAGACTGCTGTCTTCCCAAAATGATGATGATGGGAATGGCACAGCAGCAGGAACATCCTTCCCAGAGAAGGCAGGGACAGAACAAAGAAGGGAACGGGAAAAAGGAAGATACTTTTGCCGTAACCAGAGATGACATTATGAAAGCTTCTTCTCAGGAAAAACTTGCCATTGCAGAGAAACTTATTTCCCGTAACAGAGAAGATGAAGCAATCGAGATATTTGAAATAGTACTCTACAAAAAAGAAGAAGATATTGATAATATTGATCTGTTTTTCAGGGTAATAAATTATTATAAAAGAACAGGAAATTATGAGAGGGCACTTCTGTTCTGCAATGAATTGATAAAATATGACGGACAGAAGGGCGGAAAATTCAGTCAGGAAGCTCTCGGTCTGAAAGGAGAATTACTTATTAATTCAGGAGATCTTCAGGAAGGTAAGAACATATTCCTGGAACTTATTGAGAAATATCCTGATAATCTCTGGAATTATTATAATGTATCCAATGCTCTCGTAGAAAGCGGATTTACTTCAGAAGCAACGGAATATATAGAAAAAGGAATTGCCCTTAATGCTGCCGACCCTGAAAAGGTCAAAGTCCTTTTGAGACGAATTTTAAGTAAAATCAAGTCGACTGGGGAAGAATAGGAGAGAGTGTTTATGGAAAATGTAAAACCGGGAACTATATTAAGAAAAGTAAAGGCAGGAATTTTAGGAGCAACGGGAACTGTGGGACAGAGATTTATTCAATTGCTTGACGGACACATGTATTTTGAACTGACAGAACTCTGTGCTTCTGAAAAAAGTTCCGGCAAGTTATATGAAAAAGCTGTATCGGGACGATGGAAAATAAGCGCTCATATCCCTGAAATAGCAAAAAAACTTACAGTAAAAGACTGTAAACCTCCTCTGGACTGTAAAATCCTTTTTTCAGGACTTGACAGCTCTGTTGCAGGAGAAATCGAAGAAGAGTTTGCAAATCAGGGATATGTAGTTGTAAGTAATTCAAAAAATCACAGGTGGGATAAATATGTTCCTCTGTTGAGCGCCGAAGTAAATCCCGGCCATCTTGAACTGATAAAACATCAGGAGTCATATAAAAAATCAGGGGGATTTATAGTAACCAATTCCAACTGTACTATAATGGGAGTGACGATAGTATTAAAAGCACTGCACGATAAATTCGGAGTGGAACAGGTCCATCTCGTATCCATGCAGGCTATAAGCGGCGCGGGGTATCCGGGAGTTCCTTCTATGGATATACTGGGAAACGTTGTTCCCCATATAGGAGGAGAAGAAGAAAAGGCTGAAACTGAACCTCTGAAGATACTCGGCACATATAAAGGTGATGAAATAATAAATGCTCCCATAAAAATAAGTGCCCACTGTAACAGGGTTCCTGTTCTTGACGGCCATATGTGCTGTATAAGTGTAAAACTCAATAAGAAGACTTCTGTAGAAGAAATAACGGAAGTTTTGCAGGAATTCAGAGGAGAACCTCAATCCCTGAAACTTCCTATGGCGCCGGAGAAGCCTGTTGTAGTAAGAACTGAAGCAGATAGACCACAGCCGAGACTCGATGTAATGGAAGGCAATGGTATGACTGCAGTAGTTGGAAGAATAAGACCATGTAATCTCCTGGATTTTAAGATGGTAGTTTTAACTCATAATACCCTGAGAGGTGCTGCAGGAGCGGCCCTTTTGAATGCAGAGCTTATGTACAGAAAAGGACTTTTACAGTGATTGGCAGATAATACGTAACGCGTTACGCGTAACGCGTTACGTATTACGTTTAAAATTCTATTTCTCCAATCTGCTCAAAATCCAGATTAATGTCTGTTTCTTTAATCTCTATGTACTCTTCCATTTCATCAATATATCCTGCCTTTATGCCTCTCTCGCACAGAGAACGATAGGAACAGTAAAGACAGTGTTTCACTTCTTCTGTCAATCTGAATTCTTTCACACTGTTAATTTCTTCAATAAGATGTGTCAAAAATTCTTTATCTTTTTGATATTCAGAAAAATTATAACTGAACACTTCGGGACTTTCAGGAAAAGAGGGAAACCAGTACATCATTTCTATTTTTTCAGGGGCAAAATGTTTCCCCTTGCGGAAATATTTTCCTCCTTCGATGAGAAGATATAAGTATAATCGTGTCTGTATGCGATGTTGAAGAAAGGTTCTGGCAGGCTTTTTCCTGGAGGTTTTCCAGTCGATAATAAGGGCTCTCTCTTCTGAAAGGGCTATGAGATCATATTTCCCAATAATAGAGAAATCTCCTGAATGGCATGACAGAACTGTTTCAGGATACAGTTTGCCTGATATATCATAAGGTCTGTATTGAAGATAATTATGCCACCATAATTTTAAATCTTTGTCATCAATCATTCTTTGAAGATCTTCTTCCGGCACTCCCATTATATGTTGATAAACCATACGATGAAAGGCAGTTCCCAGATATAAATTTCTCTCATGTTCAGTTATAGGTTCAGCTTCTACCGATGGCCATGAGAGTTTTAATAAATAAGTCAGCTGAAATCTCCTGGGACAGTCTGTATAATCCTGAAGATTTGCCTGACTGAATTGAAAATCTGGCGGTATCATAACATGTTTCTCTGCTATATTATTCATAACTTTCCAGTTCTCTGTTTATATCAATTCTTTCATCTATGGATGAATCCTGAATGGATTTCATATTTAATACACTTTTACTCTTTACTATACCCACATCAGGAGCATACCAGGTTGTTATAGCACAGGAAACACTTACACTGCCGGTATCTATAAATGTTTTTGTGCCGCTTGCCGTAAAGTCAGTTCTTACGCAGTGGTTGAATGTCCCGGCAGGAGTATATGCTATATCCGATATGGTAGATATTTTATTCTCACCGTCTTCCATAGTTAAGTAGTAATCATGGCCCTGAAAAGGAAGAGCAGCTTTCCAGGTAAAGCCTAACTGTACCGGTAGATATAGCAACATGCCATTAAACCCCTGAGTCTCAGATTCATACTCATATTTTAAATTGTTAAGTATAAGTGTGGATGAAGTCTTTTTATATACTGCCCTCGTTGTGACAAAATAGCTGTCTCCCGATTGTCTTATCGCCACATAGGGAGCGTCTGCCGGTAGAACATCCCATGTTTCCGTACTGTTAAATTCATATATTATCATGTCATAATAGCTGGAATATTTTACTTCTCTGAATTTATAGATCCATTTTTTTACGGATTGAGTCGGAAAGAGTCTGTCCATCTGCAATTCTTCTTCTGTGGCGGAATCGCCTGGATTGAAAGAAGGCAGTGACGGTGCCGCTGCACCGCAGGAATTTAACAGAGATAGAGAGATTGAAATCAAGAATATATAAAAAATACGTTTTACCATTTATTATTTCTCCTTTTATTAATATAAGGCGGCTATCTGTTTTTTTTATAGTGTTTTTTTACGATACCCAGATTAATAGTTACTTTCATAACTATAAGATCTCGTAATGCGTAAAGCGTAATGCGTGATGCGTATGGATATAAACACGTCACGCGTTACGCTTTACGCGTCACGGCCACTTAAATATACTATAAATGCAATTATCCTGTCTGATTATGCAATTTTATGGTATAATTATACCAGGAAATAAATGTAAGGAGGTAAAATTATGAAAAAAATATTATTTTTATTAATTATTTTTATAATGGTTTTACCTGCTTTCGGGCAGGATATTATGAAAGTGACAGTAAACGGGAGAGATATAAATTATCTTCTCCTGAATAACGAGCCCTTTATTCCTTACAGTGAAATTTCCGTATTCGGATTTAAAGAAGATTATTTTAAAACCGTACCATATGAGACAGTAAAAGGAGAAAAATATTATCAGTTAAAAGGGTGCTGTAATCTTATGGGACTCGTTTCGGCAGAAAAATATGCAGGAGAACTGAAAATAACCTTAAATCTCTGTGAGTCTGACTTCAGTATAAAATCAAATGACATAGAGCTTTATAAACCTGTAAAAATTTTTATTTACAATCAGGACGGAACCTGTGTTAAAGAACTTGGTATGTACGGAGACAGGGTATATAAAGTGTTCCTGCCTCCCGGCCAGTATTTGCTGAAGAGCCAGAGATATGAACTTTCTACAGGAGGAGAGAATAACAAAATTATAACCAACTGGGGTTATGAAAATACTTATGCAAAGAGTCCCGGTCTTTATGTAGGCCAGACCTATCCCTATCCCTATCCCTATCAGTATAATTATCCATGCCAGAATTATCCGTATCCAACAGGCTCCTGTCCATCACCGGGATGTCCCAATCCGACTTATCCGAATCAGACCTATATATTGCTCAGTCCGACGGAGACATCTGTCAAATCAAGCGGAAATGGTTATATCATGCAGGCTGACGAGTCTAAAAAACAGATATTTTATTACTGGGAAAGACAGATAGAGATTAAAGGTGAAAAAATGGATGTAGAAATAAATGATTCATCTTTACATTATTTATAATAAAATCAGGGTTTTCAGGATAGCTCAAATTTTAATCTGGGGCCTATTTCTATAAACCCTTGTAATAATTCTCTTCTCAACGGGATGGTGGAAAAAGAGGGAATATTTGTTTATTGAAAATTAAATCTGCCGGCAAATTCCTCCATTATGGCCTGGAGAACACTGCCTCCGAGGGAACGTGCTTTATCAGAAATTGTGTTAATATATTCTTCTTTCGCTCTCGGGTCTATATCACCTATTTTAAGGTTTTTCGTAACATAGAGACCGGTTTTTATAAGGCCTCTTAAAACTCCTGAAAGCAGTGCATGAACCTCTACATTATCTACCTGTCCTATTAATTCACCTTCAGATATTCTGTCACCTATATTTTTTTCACTGATAAATATACCATCTGCCGGGGATCTCACAATTCTTTTCCAGCTTTCTCCGCCTATCTCTCCGGGTATGCCTGTGTCCGGTTCCGCAGATCCTTCATATAAAATCTGTCCGAGAAAATGACCTCTCTGTGTCTCTATTACTCTGTGAACATCCACACCTGCAGTAAATCCGGGGCCGAGTGCTATTACAAGAGGAGCCATGTCAATGTTTGTCCCCATGTTATATTTCCTCATTGTAACATCTACCAGCACATGGGGATTGAATTCTTTAAGGAGCTTACATTCAGGGTCTATAATAACAGGTATATAATCACCAAAATATTCCGGGATGTTTTTACATGAAATTCCCCTTACACCTTCTATTGTAATTTCTCCGTCATAGACAGCAGAGGCAAAGGCTACTGTCCTTCTTATAACCAGAGGTTTTTCAAGTTCTGTAATTACTACGCTCATTCCTGATTTGAAGAGTCTGTGGGCGACACCTGTGGCAAGGTCGCCTCCGCCTCTCAATAAAACTTTAATCTTCATCATCATCTTCTTCTATTGTTTCAGGATTTTCTATTCCTTCTGCCAGAACGAGGAACCTTTCAAGAAGGAAATCCATTTTATCTATTGTAAATATTTCGTTTCTTTCCATTTTTCTTGTTATTTCAAGATATGAATGGCATAGATGTAATAATTTTATCGGTTCAAAACATCTTATAGCTCCTCTTATTCTGTCATATGAGAGGAAATCTATAACTTTTTCTTCAGGGCCTCCTTTTATGAGATAGCGGCTGTCAAAGTCTTCTGCTCCTATTTGAATATCCTGCTGAAATCCTTTCAGCATGATCGTAAAGATATTTTCGTTCGTAAGGCCAAGTTCAAAATCCGATTTCAGGCAAATATGAAAGGTAAGCTCTCCTGACGAAGGGAAAATAGTAAAATCTCTGTTTTTATGTTTCCCGGCGAACCTGGGCCATCCTCCTGAACCTGTCGTTATTTCGGCAGAAAAATTATATTTGATTTCTTCAAAGATTTTATTCCAGTCAGTTTTTATTGCCATGTCTACCATCTCCTTTGACATGTGATCCGACTCGCATTATTTGTTAAATGTTATATTATCACAGGTACCGGAAAATATCAATTCATCTTTTCATACTTGAAGGATTTTCGGGAAAAATTAAAGAATTATATATTATATAGATATGAGCGGAGCGGTCACAACCAGATATGAGAATCAGCATCCGGTGAAGTCACAGACTTCATTATTCTCATATAAAATATTATGAGAGATATTGCGGAGGAGATTATGAAATTACTCCAGGTTCTTTATCTTGTAAACTCTCATCTGGATTTTTTACAGATTCAATCAATTCTTGCCGAGGGTGGAATGCCCTCGGAAATAATTCCTGTGGATAATGAACAGACCTTTATCTCTGCTATTGAAAAAAATGATTTTGATATTATC
>JAKPQU010000403.1 GCA_029555925.1 Bacillota bacterium | reverse complement strand
GGATAGTGTCAGTATTGTTTATAAAAGATCTGAAACATCTTATCGATGTAATAGAAGGTTCTTTTTACAAATTTATTTGCAATTTGAGTTTTGCTAAATTTTGGATTGAACAATTTTTCAATCCTTTATGTATTAAATTTTCTTCTGGATAAATAAATTAATTATGGCAAGTTATGAAATACACTATAATTGCAAAATTTTTTAAAAACCATGTTGACAGAATTTGTTTTTCTGTTATAATGTAGTTAGTAAATACTAACTAACGTGATAATTTTTTTAAACATTTCAGTTAGTTGTTTATAACTAACAAAAAGGAAGATAAAAATGGCAGATTTCACGAAAAGACAGAAAGAAATTATAGAAGTTTCCATAGAGCTTATCTCGAAAGGAGGCATACAGGAATTAACTATAAAGCATATTTCCGGAGAAATGGGTATAAGTGAGCCTGCAATATATCGCCATTTTGAGAGTAAGCTTGACATACTTCTTGCTATTCTCACATATTTTGAAGACCTTACGACATATGTATCGGAAAAGGCTTTTTCTATGAAAAATCCTGCTTTTGAAAGGATAGAAACGTTTTTCGCCGGACTTATGGATGAATTCAGTAAAAATCCGTCTCTTACGAAGGTAATTTTTTCCGAAGAGATTTTTCAAAATGACAGGAGATTATCAGAAAAGGTTCTGTCTATTATGAAAGGTCATCAGAGGAAGATTTTTGAAGCTGTAGGAGAGGGACAGGTAAATGGCCAGATAAGAAATGAAATACCTCAAAAACATGTCGTTATTTTTATTATGGGTACCTTCAGATTGCTTGTAATAAGATGGAGGCTTTCAGGCTTCAACTTTGATTTAAAGCAGGAAGGTAAGGAACTTTTCAGTTCCATGAAAAAATTAATTGTAAAGGAGTAATATTATGAAAATTACAGATGTTAAACATGCACATAAAATGAAAAATGCTTTTAATATTGATACGGCTAAAATTTACGATACTGAACATGCCGTGGCAATTCATATGACTTTAAAGCCGGGAGAATCTCTAAAACCTCATATAACGCCTGTAGATGTTTTCTTCTATGTTCTTGAAGGAGAACCTTTTATAGAAATAGGTGAAGAAAAGATACAGGTCTGTGCGGATCATATTGTAGACAGTCCTGCAAAAATTCCTCACAGCATATATAATGAAAGTGATAGCATAGCAAGGATACTTGTTGTAAAAGTTCCTAGGCCGACAGCAGAAACTAAATTTGTAGAAAAAGTTTGAATGATTTAGGGAAGGGTGAAGAGTGAGGAGAAAGAGCTTTTGTCAAATCAGTAATATATAAAGGAACCTCGCGTCACGCGTTACGCGTCACGCGTCACGATCTTGCAAAAGGAGGAAATAAAACAATGAAAAGAAAGATAATAAAAATAGACGAAGAAAAATGCACTGGATGCGGTCTCTGTATCCCGAATTGCCCGGAAGGGGCTCTCCGGGTAATTGACGGCAAAGTGAGACTTGTAAGCGACCTGTTCTGTGACGGCCTCGGGGCCTGCATTGGCCACTGCCCGGAAGGGGCCATAGCCATAGAAGAAAGAGAGGCAGAGGTTTACGATGAAGCCAGGGTTATGGAAAATGTCATAAAGGGCGGAAAGAATGTGATTAAAGCTCATCTGGAACATCTTAAAGAACATAATGAAGTTACATATTTAAAGCAGGCAGTAGATTTTTTAAAGTCAAAAAATATGGAAATTCCAATCGGAATAGAAGGGGAGAAACCGGTAAATCATCATAAAGGATGTCCCGGTGCAAGGATGATAGATCTGGGAGAGAAACAGGAAAAGCCTGCAGCGGGGCAGAATGTGGAGTTGACATCTGAACTGAGAAACTGGCCCGTAGAACTGACTCTATTGAACACTGATGCACCTTATCTGAAAAACGCAGATCTTCTGGTGGCTGCCGACTGTGTTGCCTTTGCATATCCGAATTTTCATAAGAAATTTTTGGCAGGAAAAATACTGACAATTTTCTGCCCGAAGCTTGATAAAACTATAGACGAGTATATTGATAAACTTTCTCATATATTTAAGAATGCAGATATAAAATCAATAACCCTTGTACATATGGAAGTTCCCTGCTGTTTCGGTACGGAAAAAGTTGTGAAAATGGCTATGGAAAAAGCCGGGAAAGATATTCCGTTGGAAAGACACATTATATCTCTGAAAGGAGAAATAAAAAGTTAGGAGGTAATGGAGATGTTTGATGAACATACAACCCTGAGAGAAATAGTAACAAATTATCCTCAGACAAGAAGTGTTTTTGAACATTTCGGTCTTGATTATTGCTGTGGCGGAGGAAGGGAACTCAAAATAGCTCTCGATGAGAAGAATATATCCTCTGAGGTTTTCTTCCCGAAATTGAAAGAGGGTATCCAATCTCCTTCTATGGCAGGTTATGATAGAGACTGGAAAAAAGCTACGCTTACAGAACTTGTAGATTATATAGAAACGGTTCACCATGGTTTTATGAAGAAAAATCTGCCTGAAATTAAGGATTTTATAATTAAAGTATCTGAAGTCCACAGTTTAAAACATGGAAAAATTCTTGCATATTTAAATCTGGTTTTTGACTCTTTCTGGGAGGAAATATGGCAGCATCTCTTAAAGGAAGAAGAAATTTTATTCCCTTATATAAGACAGCTTGAAGCATATGCTCGCGGAAAAGGAGAAAAACCTGTTCCTCCTTACGGAACAGTTCAGAATATTATTCGCCATATGGAGAGATATGAACATGCCAATGCGGGCCAGACCATGCTTGATATAAGGGAATATACAGATAATTATACCGTACCTGAAGTTTCCTGTCAGAGTTTTAAGGCTCTTTATGATATATTTAAAGCGCTTGAAGAGGATCTTTATAAGCATATTCATCTGGAAAATAATATACTTTTTCCCGGGGCTATAGAGCTTGAGAAAAAGTTTTAATTTAAATAATGGAACCTGGAAGGGGGGAGACTTCTTATGGAATTTTATGAAAATCTTGAAAATCATTATGACAGGATGACCCGTTTTAAAGAAAGAATAAAAACGGAAAAATCAGTTCTCGCGAAATGGGTTGAAAGGTATAAATTTCAATCAGCCATTGATGTGGCCTGCGGTACAGGTCTTCATTCAATATTACTGGCTCAGATGGGGATTAAAACCACAGGTGTTGATATATCGGAAACTATGCTGAAACAGGCCGGGCTTCATGGGAAAGAATTTGAGGGAGAAGTTACGTGGATTCTTTCTCCTATGGAAGAATTAAAAAAGAATTTACAGGGGAAATACGATGCCTTATTCTGTATCGGTAATTCTATACCGCATATCTTGGACGCCCCTTCTCTTGAAAAAACCTTTAATGGTTTTTATGATCTTTTAAATCCCGGCGGAATACTGGTTATTCAATTATTGAATTATAAAAAAATTTATGACACTAAAAATCGTATTATAGGTATTCACAGGGAAAAAGATACTGAATATATCAGATTTTATGATTTCCATCCCGTTCTTACTTTCAATATTCTTATCGTAACCTGGGAAGGCAATAAAAGTAATTATAAACTTCAGTCTACAGAGCTTTATCCTTACAGTAAAGAAGAACTGGACATGTTTTTACGAAAAGAGGGATTTAAACAATTTGAATATTACGGAGATATGGCATTTTCTCCTTTTGATGAGAATAATTCTTCCAATCTTGTTCTGGTAGCCGGAAAGAACCCGGACTGATCTCTCTGTTGCAAAAAAATTATAAAATCAGTAAGGTAATTTTATCGTGAAGGTACTTCCTTCGCCGGGAGTGCTTTCAACCGTTATTTCTCCGTTATGTTTTTTTATTATGTCATAACATATGCTTAAACCGAGTCCTGTTCCTTTCCCTACATCTTTTGTCGTAAAAAAAGGTTCGAAGATTCTGTTTATATGTTCTTCTTTAATACCGTATCCTGTGTCTGATACCGAAATAAATATTGAATCTTCTTCTTCCCATGTTTTTACTGTTATTTCCCCCTGTTTTTTTATAGCCTGTGATGCGTTTATGAGGAGATTTAAAAATACCTGGTTAAGTTCCTGGGGATAACATTTGATTTCTCGTATGACGCCATATTCCTTTTTTACAGTAGCTTTATATTTAAGTTCATTCCATACTATATTTATTGTACTTTCGATGCATTCATTGATATTTGCTTCTTTATAATTTGATTCATCCACTCTCGAGAAACTTTTTAAATTTTCAACTATCTTTTTTATTCTGTCTGCCCCGTCAAGGGATTCGTCTATTAAATCTTTCAAATCATTAATTACATAATCTATTTTTAGCTGTTTTCTCCTGGATTCTACTGAGGCTGAAGCTTTCTCTATATTATAAGATTTTATAATTTCGTCCTGAAAATCAATAAATTCTGTGAGTTTTTTTTGTATATTTATTTAATGCTCTCAGATTACCTGCTATAAAACCTGCAGGATTATTTATTTCATGGGCCACTCCTGCGGCGAGCTGACCTATGGAAGCCATTTTTTCTCGATGCAGCAGTTGTGAGTGGGTCATTTTTAATTTGTTGTATGCTTCTTCCAGTTCTATTTTCTGCCGCTGTATGTTTAAATTCTTGTTCCACCCTTTTACAAGAGAATCTACAAGGCAATAAAGTTCATTTACAACAAAAGGTTTTTTTATGTAATAAATATTTTCCTGTAAACTTTCACTTATTTCATCGAGTGTTAAATCTATTGACGTTACCATAAGGATAATAACGTCTCTGTCAATCTTTCTGACTTCTTTCCCTGTTTCCATTCCATCCAGAAAAGGCATCATATAATCCAGTATACAGAGAGGTATCCTCACTCCTTTGCTGTACTGCCATTTAAAATGTTCCAGAAGATCTTTCCCGTTCTCAAAAAATGCAGGGTCAAATTTTTTCTCCTCCGGAAGTAAATTGCCTTCTTTTTTTCTTGAAAAAATTTTTTTATACATCATTAAAAAAACTTTTCCGTCATCTGCTATCAGAATTTTGTTGTTATATATAACTGCCATCTCCTTGCTTTATCCGGGTAATCATAAATAATACATATACGCTTTCGTGACGCGTAATGCGGTACGGGTGGTTCGTGATGCGTAATGCGTGATGTGTGTTTGCGCCGCGTATTGGGCGAATCCCTGTGTTCACCCCTTCGACTCACTCTTCATCCTTTTATCAGCTTCTGCCTGACAGGCTCTTACGAAGAAAAATAATTTGCCTTATTTAATTTGTTTTACAGACAATAAATTAACCACTGGTTAATTTCTAATACTATAGAAAAAACTAATTTTTCTTCT
>JAKPQU010000402.1 GCA_029555925.1 Bacillota bacterium | reverse complement strand
GGATAGTGTCAGTATTGTTTATAAAAGATCTGAAACATCTTATCGATGTAATAGAAGGTTCTTTTTACAAATTTATTTGCAATTTGAGTTTTGCTAAATTTTGGATTGAACAATTTTTCAATCCTTTATGTATTAAATTTTTTTCTGGATAAATAAATTAATTATGGCAAGTTATGAAATACACTATATTTCATGAATTGCATGGACGTCAGGAATAAATCCGGGAAGATTGAAATGGTGTTCCATCATAGTAATATTAAGGAATATATAGGGTTTTTCTTTTACGAGAATACCATGACCGTCCCAGGCAAAAGGGCCTGTAAAAAGTATTACAGGAGGTATTTCTATGTTCCCGAAAAAATTCAGTATTTTTTCTTCAGACCTTTGCAGAATATATCTTATTTTCTGAATGGTAATATCTAAATTTTTTTTACGTGTCTTTTTTAGCTCATCTTCTATACCGTTTTTAATAAATTCATCTGATATATTACACAGTCTGACGTATTCGTGAAGAAAATCTTTGAAAAAATCTTCTTTCTCCGAAAAATCTTTTATTTCTATCTGCTGTGATGTGAAATCAAGAATATTCATTATTTACTTTCCGTTTTAGATGCCGGTATAATCCTGATATGGTATAATTATAGCAGAATGGCCGAAAAAAACAAAAAGAAAATAACCGGCCAGCAAAGGTAGCAATAAAAATCTGTTCTTATGAAAAAGAAAATATTTTATTATGCCGGCCTTATATTGGCTTTGATTTACTCTGCATGTACAGTCGTAGCCATTGAGAAATATAATTACTTTGATTTTTTTCTTTTCTGGCTTGCAGGCATGGTCATTACCGGTATCATTTATATGTCCTTTATTCCTCCGGTAGAGGCTTCTATGCTTTTTCTTACATACCTGGTTTTTCTTCCTCATACAGGGCCGGTATTTATAACTTTTCCCATTGTAGTTACAGTTCTTATTTTTGCAGATTACAGGGCAGGGACAGGTATTGCTCCTGTTGCATGTATAATCTGGTTCCTTGCTGCAAATAAAATACCGCCGGCTCATTGGAATTTTTACCAGTATTTTATAGTTATTTCCGCTCTTATTACCATGATTTTTTATACGGTCAATCATTTCAGAAAACCGGTGGCGATCAAAAAAATAGATGTAATTTCCTGTACCTATTCCGGCAATACCGGCCATTTTACGGAAGAATTTCTGAAAGGTCTCAGGGAGTCGGGCGTTTCGGTAAAGGAACATTTTTTTCATTATGCCGATTTCTCCTGTGAACTCGACGGAGACGGACTTGTTATAGCTTTCCCTGTGTACGGCTGGAAAACTCCCTGGCATTTTTCCGAATATATCTTAAAAGATCTTCCTCCCGGAAAAGGCAGGCCTGCCTTTATACTTTATACCTCGGCAGGAGGGCCGGAAAACGCAGGCATTTTCGCTTATCTGTTACTTGCTCTGAAAGGATATACTGTGATGGGAAGAGCCTGGGGTGTTTATCCACTTAATGTGCCTACAGTCAGATTATTGACTTCGTCGTTGCACAGATATTTTGATTCCTTATTACCATGGAAAGAACAGTTGAGTGAAGTTTTCAGGTACGGTTATGAATTCGGCTCAGGTAAATCTACCGGTTATCCCTTTATCGTCTGGCCTTTCTTTTTTGTTGCCGCAGGCCTGCTCCTTGATAACAGATGGCTTAATACCGTGGCTTACAGGACTTATGTATGGAAAAGAAGATGTGTCAGATGCGGTTTATGTATTAAATTCTGCCCCGTAAAAAGGCTTCATCCGGGAAAAGATAATTATCCTATGTCCAGGGGAACATGTGCTCTCTGCCTGGGATGTATTAACACCTGCCCTCATAATGCCATGCAGTTGTTTTGCTGGACAGAATACGGGAGACCTTATAAACCGAGATGGCCTCAGTTTCTTAACAGGAAGAACTGAAAAAAGATGAGGCTTTTGCTGAGCATATACACTTCTCGTGACGCGTAACGCGTGACGGGAGGAAAACTTTTATTACAGGATTATGCTCAGGTCAGTATCTTTAATTTTTTTTCTCCTGTAAGGTATCAAAAATAACAGACAGGAATGTTGATTTATGTTAAAATTTTATAGAGTAATTTCATACACTTTATACGATCTATGAGGATTTATAACACAGATGGCTACTACCGGCACTTCTATTGGGACATCAGAAAAACTGACAGGTATTAAATTTGTTTTTCGTGCCCTGAGGCATAGAAATTACCGCCTCTTTTTCTCCGGTCAGTGTCTGTCTCTCATCGGCACCTGGATGACTATAATAGCCACGTCATGGCTCGTATATCGCCTGACAGATTCCGTCTTTTTACTCGGCATTGTAAATTTTTCAGGTAGAATTCCTTCATTGTTTCTGGCACCTTTTGCAGGAGCCCTGGCAGACCGATGGAACCGGCAGAAACTCCTTGTTGTAACACAGATATGTTCCATGTTTCAGTCCTTTTCGCTGGCAGTTCTGGCTCTCACAGGTACTATAAATATATGGCATATTATATTCCTGAATGTATTTCAGGGGATTATAAATGCTTTCGATATGCCTACCCGTCAGGCTTTCGTTACCGATATGGTTGAAAATAAAGAAGATCTCCTGAATGCCATAGCCCTTAATTCATCTATGTTTAACGGGGCCAGACTGATTGGCCCTTCTATTGCAGGAGTGCTTATTGCCGCATTCGGAGAGGGCATGTGTTTCCTTATTGACGGCATAAGCTACGGTGCTGTCATAATAGCTTTAATGGCTATGAAGATAAAACCGAAAGAAACCGGTCAGAAAAAGAATCTCTTCCTTGAAATGAAAGAAGGTTTTAGATATGTCGTTGATTTTATACCGGTAAGATCTATAATACTTCTTCTCGCTCTTGTGAGTCTCGTCGGAATGCCCTATACAATACTTATGCCTGTTGTGGCAAAGAAAATCCTTCATGGCGGCCCAAATACACTCGGTTTTCTTATGGCTTCTACCGGCACAGGCGCTCTCTTTGGCGCCCTGTATCTTGCTTCCAGAAAAAGTGTTCTCGGCCTGGGAAGGGTTATTGTTATATGTACCTGTATATTCGGAGCCGGACTCATAGCTTTTTCCTTTTCCCATTATCTGTGGCTTTCCATGGTATTAATGGTATTCACGGGATTTGGCATGATGGTGCAGCTTGCATCGGGAAATACGATTTTACAGACAGTAGTTGAAGATTCTAAAAGGGCAAGGGTTATGAGTTTTCATGGCATGGCCTTTATGGGCATGGTTCCAATCGGCTCTCTTATTGCAGGTACTGTCGCAGACAGGATTGGCGTCCAGAATACCTTTATTCTGTGCGGTCTGTCCGTTATAACAGGTGCATTGCTCTTTGCTGCCAATCTGCCGGCTATGAGGGAGAAAACGAGACCTCTTTATATAAAAATGAATATTATTCAGGAATGAACACGGTCATAAAGTTGATCTAGAAGATGATAAAAAGATAAGATATTACGTACTTTATTTTAAAGTTCTGGAGAAATTACTCAAAGGTGAGAAAGTGTCAGAGGAAGAATTGAAAGCATATAATAAAGAATTTGGGAGGCCTGAACCAACGTCAAAACATCCCAGACCTGGATTTCTTTCTTTACTGAATACTGTTAAAGAACTCAATAAAGACGATAAAAAGAAAAAGCGGGTAATGGAATTTATAAATTATTATCACAGGCAATTTTGAAACACAGGTAAATGTTTATGAGAAAATTAATATTACTTGCAGTTTTAATTTTTCTTATCTGCTGTTTACTTATTTATTACACTAACATTTATAATGTTCAATGTGTATGTTATAGTTTTTGTAATTATGCATATTATGTTCTTATAGAAGATGATTATGAAGTCCATAAAAATTTTATAGAAGCAGTTAAAACCGGTGATATGATTAAAGTAAAACTTTATATTCTAAGATATCCATCTTTTATTGATAAACAGGATGGTAATAATTGTACACCGCTTTTTTATGCAGTAGACACCGGAAATACGGAACTTGTATCATTTTTTATAGATAAGGGAGCCGATGTAAACAAGTTAATCTATATTAAGGGTTCCATGTTTTTTTCTGATGGCGATTACATTACCGGCACTGTATTACTCAGAGCAATTTTAAATAAAAATATTACTATGACCAGGTTGTTACTATCCAGAGGAGCAGATCCAAATAAAAGAGATACCGGGATTATAAATGATCTCGGTTGTAAATCACTGGCTTATACACCACTTCATTGTGCTGTTCGTGCAGATTCTATTCAAATAGCGAAAATTCTTATAGAAAATGGTGCCAATCCTTATTGTAAAAATTATGAAGGCCAGACACCTCTGGATATGGCCATAGAAGGACAACAGAGAGATATGATAGAATTTCTGGCTAAATATGACAGGAAAAAAGTGAAATAACAGAATATAATTATTGACATTGTACATATACAGATTGTTTATATTACAAAAAAGAGTTTTTCTTTAAAGTTGAACGGACCGGTTACTGCACTGTACAGTAACCGGTGTAAAATGAACTATACTTCCTGTTCTGTCTTGCTTTTTCTTTTATCGAAAAATTTATTGCCCATAGTCATATACATATCATATGGTATAAGAGGTTTCTCAAGTTCTTCTTTTGTTTCCGCTGAAAGATACTCATTTTCTACCACTTCTTTACCTGCTTTTCTGAGAAGATTCTTATAATTATCTATTACAGGAGCAAGTTCGGGAACTGTAACCTGAAGAAGGGGGCCTTCGCCTCTGTATATTTCTGCAATGATCTTTGCTGCTCCGTTCATCTCTATATACTCAAAGACAGTTTTGAAATATTTACTGAGGTAAGCATAAATAATACATATATGCTCTCGTGACGCGTAACGCGTAACGCGTGACGGGAGACGAACTTTCATTATATGCTTATGGTCGAGTCAGTATTTAACAGCCCAGTTCCTTTAATATGGCAGAAAGTCTGTGAAGCCTTTCTCCTATTAATTCGTCGTCATTGCTCAGAGCCTGCTGAAATAGTTTTATGTCTTCATCTATTTTTTCATTGTCAGTACAGACACTTATGGTCATGGCATCACCCTGAAGGGCAACCCTGTCTATAACAGGTTTTGCCGGATCATAAAGCTTTTCATAACGATATGCTTCGGCAAAATACTGTTTTGCCCTGCATACAAAGATGGCAAGATCAAGTATTCTGTGAAGAGGCAGTTCCTCTGATTGTCTTGACCATTTTTCTCCTGTATGTCTCCATACCTTTGCCGAAATATCCACTTTCCCCCTGTCATTCCATTGAGCCAGCCCCAGAGAAAGTCCTTTTGCATCTGTTTTATAGGCGTACCTCCCGTCAACATGGTCGTAATTCTCGGAAACTATGACAGGCTTATGCTTTAATGTCGTCGGTATCTTCATAATATATCACTTCCTGATTTAGTAAATTAGTAAATTACTAAATCAGTATATCATGTTATTTTTTTATGTCAAGTGTTTGACAAATTTTTTAAAATGAGTTATAACCTTTCTTATTTAGAGTGAAAAGTGAAAAAAATAGGACATTACTCACTATTCACCCATTCTTACTGACCTGAGCATGAGCATATAATATAAGTTTTCCTCCCGTCACGCGTTACGCGTCACGAGAGCATATACGTATTATTTATGTCTGCCCGAGTAACTATAATAAACAGGAGAGATTAATGACGGACAGGAGAAATTTATTCATAGCAAAACTCTGTTATATGGTTGCCGGATTTGCCACATCTATCATAATGCTTTACCTGCCCATTTATATATTTAAGTTTGACAGAAGTTATCTGGCTGTTTCAATGATTTTCGCTCTTCCTGCCATTACATCTTTTTTCGGCCAGAATTTCTGGGGCTATCTGGCAGATATTACGGGAAAGGTCAAAATCTTTCTCATTATAACGGTACTTTCATATATTTTCTTTTTTATTGCTGTTTTTATATTGAAGAATTATATCTTTCTCCTTGTGGCACTGGGCGTTTTATCTCTTTTTCATGTAGCCATGATACCTGCCGTTAAATCCTATACGACAATAATCAATGAAAAATATAAAGGGCGGGCTCTCGGAGAACTTTTGTCTTTCGATTCCCTGGGGTGGGCATTTGGATCCACATTGAGTATAATACTTTTTTTTCATAAAAATGATATAAATCAGATATATCTTATATTTCAAATACTGCTTTATATTACGGTGTTACTCTTTTTTATAATAGTTTTCTTTTTTAAAGAAGTGTCTCTTGTGTCTCAGAAAAAAGAACATAAGCATATAACGGAAAAACTCTCCTTTATTTATATAAAAAGAGACATTCAGACAGAGATATTAACGATTCTTTCTATTTCCATACCGAATATTACCTTTTTTTCCATGTATTCCATATTTTTTTGTGACTATATAGGAGGGAGTAAATGGCTTCTCGGGCTTTCTATGAGCATTGCAAGTTTTACGGGAGCCATTGCCTATCATATATACGGTAAGATTGCGGACAGGGTAAATTCTGTATATCTCGTGTGCGGTGCTGCCATGGCATATCTGTCACTCTTTTTAACCTTTATATTTGTAAAAAATCCTGTTGTCATTGCCTTATATTATGCTCTTCCTTTCTATCCGGCAGTAAATATTGCCACAGGCAAACATGTTTCTGATATTACGGAAGAACATGATAGAAGCATGTCCCTGGGAGCGCTGGAAGGAGCCTATGCTTTTGCCAGGATTGTCGCCCCTCTTATTGCGGGATTTTCTGTCAAATATGCCGGTATAGGACATCTTCCTCTCGTAAGTTCATTTATACTTATTGCAGGATTTTCTGTTTTATATGTCTTCAGGCTGAGACAAAAAGCCAGAATTTCCCGAATGTTCGGAATTACCGATAAATTGCCTGTACCGGAGAAATAGTTATATAGTAAGTATTTAGCCATCTGAAGTTAGTGGCTTGGGAAATTCTGGTAAAGAACTATGTTGAATATAATGAGAAAGGGCATAAGCAATAACAGAAATAGGGTTGTACCCTCGAACTTTCAAGGTTCTGTAGACAGTCATAAGAACAGCTTGAACATCTGCACCATCATTACTCTTA
>JAKPQU010000395.1 GCA_029555925.1 Bacillota bacterium | reverse complement strand
TGATATAAATAAAAAGTCTGCTTCAAAAAGCATGGAATTGCGAAGAGCCATGCCGGAAAGAGGACAGTGTGAAAAAATATATGTTAATGTGTTTCATTTTTACACTTTTAAAAGGAGAATCGTAACGCGTAACGCGTGACGGTAGGAACAGATTCTCATACTTCGTTGCGACCGAAACGGTCATGGCCGTTTTCAAGATTTAAGGATTGCCGGGATTTTAAACAAAATTACAATATCCCGGCAATCTTTATCTGGCTATTTTATAAACACTCTATTTATGCTATTATATTCTTATGGAAGAAATTCATCATTATCACGATAAAACATATAAATTATTATTTTCTCATCCAAAGATAATAAAAGATTTACTTACAGGTTTTATAGAAGAAGACTTTGTTAAAGATGTGGATTTTGATAAAATACAGAAAATCGGGACTTCTTATGTATCAGATACATTTAAAGAACGGGAAACCGATTTAATACTTAAACTGGATTTAAAAGGTGAAATAGCTTATTTATTTGCCTTAATCGAGTTCCAGAGCAGTCCCGATAAATATATTGCCTTAAGGGTTCTCAGCTATATGCTCTTATTCTATGAAGATCTGATTTCTACAGGGCAGATTAAAGATAAACTGCCTCCTGTATTCCCTCTGGTAATATATACGGGCGAACAGAAGTGCAGTGTGCCTTTAAATATAGAGGAACTGATAGAACAGCCTTATAAAAGACTGAAAAAGTATGTTCCGGGATTTACATATCATATGCTGGACTTACACGGGCTGAAAGAAGAGCAGTTAAGTAATTTATACAGACTGGACAACATATTAGCGGCATTCTTTAATCTGGTAACAAAGAGTAGAACAGAAGAAATTATAGAAGCTGAAAAGATATTAATAGAAATGGTCGATTTCACAGGTGAACTTGGACGTTTTATAAAGATGTGGCTTGGTACCTATCTTAAAAAACATAATATACCAGTTAATCTTGATGTGGAAGGAGGGAGTACTATGCTTGCAACAGCTATTAAAAACAGTATTCATGAAGCCCAGGAAAAAGGGATAGAAGAAGGGATAGAGAAAGGGGTAGAGAAAGGCAAACTTGATACAGCAAAAAAGATGTTATCCAGAAACTATCCTCTTGAAGAGATAGCGGAAGTCACAGGATTATCTCTGGAAGAAATTAAAATGATCTAGAAATAAATTATCCTTTTTATATTCTATTTATCTATAAATTATTTTACCACAAATAATGGGGTAATAAAATATTTGTCCGTGAAAACATAAAAAAATACTCCTGCGGTAGAGTGGTGTTTGAAAATGAAGTGAAACTACCTGTCGTAAACAAACACTATCGCAGTAGGATTGCGTTTTTTCTTGTTTGACAGAAATATGTAATAAGAATATAATAATTAACAGGGCAGATAGATTATAGTTAGTTTCATAACTATCCATAAATAATGACCTCGTAATGCATAAAGCGTAATGCGTGATGCGCAGGGATTAAACCCGTCACGCGTTACGCGCAATGTCATTAAGTTAAGGAATATTGTATTTCTGCTTAAAGGATTTGCCTCTTATTTCCTCTCCCTTGAGGGAGAGGATTAAGGAGAGGGT
>JAKPQU010000392.1 GCA_029555925.1 Bacillota bacterium | reverse complement strand
TCCGAAAAAAATCTAAACTGGAACGTTTATAACAGTTACAGCTTATATCATGCTACTTTACATTATAATTCAATAAAATATACCTGTGCTGCCGTGATATTTTTTCTCCGGAACACCAGGCAGGCAGACACTACATATCTAAAGCTAAATAGTATGAGTTAAACTGATAACTAACGCTTCACAATAATATGACTCATATTATTATTAATATCCGATACAGAAGAAGACACATCTGCAATATTTTTTGTGATTTCATTACTTGTAACTGATTGTTCTTCAACAGCACTGGATATAGTCATTTGAAAATGCTGAATTTGCTGAATAACCGATGAAATATCCTTCATTATATTTGCAGTATCACTGGAAGACTGTTGAATGGCATATATTTTATTTTCTATTTCCTTTATAGCTTCTTTAGTCTCAGTTGCGAGTTTTTTTACTTCACTTGCCACTATAGCAAAACCCTTACCAGCTATACCGGCTCTGGCTGCTTCTATGGTTGCATTCAAGGCCAATAAATTTAATTGTTCTGCTATATCTCTGATGAAACCTGCTACTTTTCCTATTTCATTACTGGAATTTTCCAGTTTTATAATAGTATTGCCAGAATTAGTGGCCATCTGTGCTGCTGAAGTGGCAATACTTGACGCTTTGTGGGCACTTTTCGAGATTTCTGCAATACTGACAGTCATTTCTTCCATACTTCCTGCTACATTATTTGTTACCTGTGTTAACTCTTCCGTTGCCATGCTAATTCTATTTATTTCTTCATCTTTCAAAGAACGGGATTCTATATCACTCATAAGCAATTTATGTTGTTCTAACAAATAATGATGACAATTTTCAGGTTTGTTTAATTTATTAAATATTGCTGTAGCCATTTTTTCACATGTACCATAACCGCAGGCAGAACAATTATAAATATCCCTATCAGATTTCTTCCCCATAGTTCTGTAAATAGTTTTTAATTCACTATTATCCGGGGTACGAATATTATAATTTGAGCTGAGATCGATATAGGTACGCTTATAAAGCCCGGGTTTCCAGTATTGTTCCAGTAATTGTTCCAGCGCTCTTCTGGTCTGCCAGTTAGAAAACATGCCAAATATTCCTTTTTTACGATGTTTCTCCTGCATGGCCATATTCCTTTTTTCTATCAGTATCTCCAGCTCATCAGGGGATTTTTCTCCCATATCAGTACCTGTACCTCCGTTACAACCGAGATCACAGTTAAGGCAATCTACAATTAAAGGAGCAGAACCTTTTTTTACCATATCGTAGAGATGATCTAAATATTCATAGATAACATGAGGGCCTTCGATTTTTCTGATAGCTTTTCTCAGGCCGGGATCCCATCTTTCTGCTGTCCTCATAAGCCCTCCCGGCGTTGAAAACAAAACTGCTCTTTCAGCAGGAGGATTATCATAGTCTACTTTTTGAAAAGACGTCAGCCTGATCTGTTTACTGTTAAAGTATTCCTTTAATGAATGAAACGTTATATTATAAATGCCGAACCCTGTTTCATCAAATTCTCTTTTTTTAGCTATACATGGTGATATCATAGCAATCTTATAATTTTTATAAGCGGGATAAAATTCATAGATCATTTTTACAGTGTGCAACATTGGGCTATCTGCAGGGGCAAGATAGGGAATAAGTTCCGGCCGATATATTTCAATATAAGTCACCAGGGCAGGGCAGGGCTGGGCTATTATCAACTTTGGAGCATTTAATCTTGCATGTTCCAGATAGGAACGAACAGTCAGTTCTGCTCCGAAGCTTACATCAAAAACAGCAGATATGCCTGTAGATTTGAGCCATCCGTTCAGATTAAGGTAATCTTCAGGGAAATTTGCTGCCACACCCGGTGCAACAAGAGCTATCATTTTTATTCCCCTGGCCATATCGGCAAAAAATTGTTCCGTATCATCAATAATAAGTCGTGCTTTATGAGTACAGGCTTTTATACACTGTCCGCAACCGATACATAAATTTTCATTGATTTTTACATAATCGCCGGAGCCATCATTGCAATATTTTACAGGACAAACAGATATACAGGCATGACAGTTAACACATTTATCTTTATCCACCCTGATTATCTCACTCAAATGATGCTTCATTACACGTCAGCTCCTTAAATGGAATATTTATTATTTATATAAAAATTTACTCTTAATGAATATAACATATCTTTTATATAAATACTGTTTTAATTCTTACAATTTTCATTAGAAGTTAAAATATTTGACGATAAAAATATTTAGAATATCTAACTAAATTTAGATTGCATTTAAATTCACTAATTAATAGATTTACAAAATCAAGTGCAATTTTTAGTAAAAGTAAAACTTATATTAATTTAAAAAAAACTCATAATATATAATAAATATATTCAAATTAATATTATCTATGTTATAATAATATTCTATGAATAATTTAGAATATAGAAAAATTAAAGGTATAGAAGAATGTAAATTATGTGAAGATCTGCAACTTACGGTATGGGGGTTTTCTGAAAGAGAGGTCTTTCCCGCCAGACACCTTCTGACAGTTCAGCAAAACGGAGGGCTTGTACTGGGAGCTTTTACTGACAGTGGCAAATTAATAGGATTTTCTTATGGATTTCTGGGATATTCTGAAGGTAAATATTATCTTTATTCCCATATGCTCGGTATTATCGATGATTATAAATATAAAAATATAGGATATAACCTGAAACTTCTCCAGAGAAAAATAATTCAGGAAAGAGGTTTTACATCAATCAAATGGACATTCGATCCTCTTGAAAGTCCGAACGCCTGCCTTAATTTACACAAACTGGGAGCTGTAATAAAAACCTATTATATAAATTATTACGGAGAATTCAGAGGTATAAATTATGGCTTACCTACAGACAGGTTCCTTGTAGAATGGGAACTGAATACTCATAGAGTTGTAGAGAGAGTAGAAAAACAGAAGATTCCTTCTGTTAATCTATCTGATTATCCTGTCATTACAGAAACTTTTTATAATGAGAAAGGTCTTTTAGAACTAAAAAATGTAGAATTAAATTCTACTGAAAAGAAATTTCTTATAGAAATACCATCAAATATACAGGAGATAAAAAGTCTTGATTTCAAAGTAGCTATAGACTGGAGGAATAAAACAAGAGACATATTTACTTCTTATCTTACCGGTAAATACTCTATAACAGATTTCTGTACTTTTATTCATGATAAAAAAGTAAGAAAAAGTTTTTATCTGCTGGAACGATGTACGGACTGATTACCACAACAGGTAAACTGTATCCAAACATATATAAATGGTTGATAGCTGAGAGTTGAGAATTTTTCGCTCTAAAACCCTCTACTTTAAACAACTTGCTTTAAGTTATAAATAGTTAATAACTTATCCGAAGCGGTAGTAAGAAGCCTATCCGAACATATGAATCTTTTAGAGCCTGATTTTATAAGAAAACTTGAATATCTGAGTATTCTTTCCAGGAAAGTTTTTAAGGGCAGCCTTAAAGGTGAACACAGGAGTAAAAGAAAAGGAATAAGCCCTGAGTTTTCTGATTATAGAAATTATGTACCGGGCGATGATCCCCGTTATATTGATTGGAACCTTTACGGCAGACTGGAAAAATTATTTTTAAAATTATTTCTTGAGGAAGAAGATCTTTATGTATATATATTACTTGATACAAGTTCCTCTATGGATTATGGTATTCCGGGGAAACTGGATTACAGCATAAAAATAGCAGCTTCTCTCGGTTATATAGCATTAACCAATATGGATAGATTATGCTTTATGACCTTTGATAATAATATTCATATTGAATTTAATTCTGTCAGAGGGAAAGGGCATTTTTTGAATTTACTCCGCTACCTTCAAAAAATTAAACCCGGAGAAAGTACTCATTTAAATCAGGCTCTTAAGAATTTTGCCATGCGATTTTCTAATCCGGGACTGGTTATCATCATATCTGATTTTTTTGATAAAAATGGTTATGAAGAAGGACTGATGTTTCTTATTTATAAGAATTTTGAACCATTTCTCATACAAATTCTTTCTCCTCAGGAATTTTCCCCTGATATGACAGGTAATATAAAACTGATAGACAGGGAAACAAATACTGCCAAAGAAATGACTGTAAATCAGACACTTATTGATATTTACAAGAAAAATTTGAATGACTATATAGAGAAACTTTATAGTTTTACTGCAGCCAGAGGATTTCAACATATAGTGACATCTACGGACTGTCCTTTTGACAATCTCATCATGAATGCTCTCAGAAAAGGAAAACTGGTCACTTGAATATTATTTTTGACTCACTACGGTTTAAATGTAACAATAAAACACTCAGAAGAGGAGAAACGGTCAGATGAATTTTATTTATCCCGGAGCTTTTTCTTTTCTCGCTCTTATTCCTCTTATTATATTGTTTTATCTGCTGAAATTACGGCGAAAACCGGTAATTGTCTCCAGTATTTTTTTATGGGTCCAATCATACAGTGATTCACGGGCTGATAAACCTTTTCAGAAGTTAAGGAATAATCTTCTTTTAATACTTCAAATCCTGGCCATGCTGTTTCTTATATGTACCAGAGCCAGACCATATATCAATACAAAATTTCAGGGTGGTGAGCATATAGCCCTGATTTTAGATAATTCAGCCAGTATGCAGTCTATGGAAACAGGCAAAACCAGATTTTCTGAAGCTCAGAACAGTGCTCTCAGGCTTGTAGAACAGATGAATACACATGATCAAATGATGATCATAAGTGTAAGTTCCTGTGCCAGGGTAGAATCTACTTTTACTCCTAATAAAGCAATGTTAAGTAAAACTATAAAAACGCTCAAACCACTCGATTGTTCTACCGGTATGAGAGATGCACTTGTACTGGCCTCTGCCAGTCTTAAAAATTATCGTGACGGAAAAATATTTCTTCTCAGTGACGGTGCTTTCCCGGAATTAAAGGATATGGGCCAGATTCCGCCGGTAATCTTTATACCATTCGGAAATAGCTGTAATAATACAGGTATAACAAATATAGATTTAAGAAGATCTCCTTTTTCTACAGATATAGAGATTATGGTTGAAACAGGCAATTTTTCAGATGCCGCCAGAGAATTTTCAATGGAACTATATCTTGACGATAAACTTATTGATGCCCATAAAATTAATATAGGTAAAGGGGAGAGCCAGTGGGAAATTTTCCATGGCATAAATGCTCAAAAAGGTAACGTCAATGTAAAACTCGACATTAATGATGACCTGGCCATTGATAATAATGCTTATGCTGTAATTTCTCCTCCTTCCCTTATGAAAATATTACTCGTTACCGATGGGAATCCTTTCCTTGAACATCTGTTATCCATTTTGCCGGGACTTCAGATTTTCATATCAACCCCTTCCGATTATTCCTCCGGTAAAACCTATGATCTTGTAATATTTGACGGAGGGGAACTGCCTGTTATCCCCGGAGGTAATTTTGTTTTTCTTGGAACAAAGATAAATACAGATAATTTTAAAATAAATGGTGAGACGGAAAATCCCCCTGTAATTGCCCGGGATAAAGAACATCCTGTAATGAGATTTGTTGATTTTTCCGATGTTCACATAGAAAAAGCCTTTAAGATTACTCCGCCTGTATCAGGAAAAATTTTACTTGAAGCAAAAGATACTCCTCTTATATGCAGTCTTATCGAGGAAAACTTTAAAGCTTTATTTATCGGTTTCACTCTTTATAACTCTGACATTGTATTCAGGCCGGCTTTCCCTATTTTATTCTCCAATATAATTCAGTATTTCAATCACGTATCTTCCGATATGTCAGAAAATGTGATAAAAACAGGAAATACAATCAAAATATCGAATTATAACGTAAAAATTATTACACCTGATGGCTCTGAGATGTACATGGATGGAAAAAGAAGTTTCTCAGAAACATTTAATACCGGTATATATAGAGTTAAATATGGAAAAAAAGAAACATATATAGCAGCCAATCTTATAGATAGTGCGGAATCCAATATAAAACCAGGAAAGTCAATTTTGATAGGGAAGACCTGTGTCAATTCTTCAACTATTAATGAGGTAGTCAGAAAAGAATTCTGGAAAATTCTGGCTTTTCTTGTTCTTATATTGTTAACCATTGAATGGTATATATTTCACAGAAAGGTGACCTGAAAATTTTATAGAGAGATACTATAGAGTTAGAAAAAAACCGTGGTTAATTTATTGTCTGTAAAACAAATTAAATAAGGCAAATTATTTTTCTTCGTAAGAGCCTGTCAGACAGAAGCTGATAAATGGTTACTAATTTACCTGTAGCGGTACTAAGGAGATAAAGCTATAAAAAAATAGAAAGGGACTATCATGGGAGAGTTAGAAAAAATACAGGGTACCAGAATAGATATACAAAAATTAGGTAAAAAAGTCGGTCTCAGGGGAATGCTTCTGAAAGACATATCTTTCAGTGTTTATCCCGGTGAATTAATAGGAATTCTAGGCCCCAGCGGCAGCGGAAAAAGTACATTAATAAAATCTCTTAACGGATACATAAAAGCAGAAATCGGTAAAATTTATATAAACGGACTCGAACTGTACAGTAATCTGGATAAATTCAAATCCCTTATAGGCTATGTCCCGCAGGATGATATTATTCATAAAACCCTCTCTGTATATAAAGCTCTCTATTATACGGCATTATTGAGATTACCTCCTCAGACAGATAAAAAACTGATACAGACAAGGCTTGAACAAATTCTCAAAATTATTGAACTGGAAGACAGAAAAAAAACTAATATAAGCAGATTGAGCGGCGGACAGAGGAAAAGAGTGAGCATAGGCGTTGAACTTATTACAAAACCGCCTCTACTTTTTCTGGATGAACCTACTGCCGGCCTGGATCCAAGCCTGGAATGTAAAATGATGAAACTCTTCAGGACTCTTGCGAATGAAGGGCGTACTGTTCTCCTTTCAACTCATATAATGGAAAGTGTAGGCTATCTGGATTTAATCGTTATACTTGTGAGAGGCAGACTTGCTTATTTCGGTCCCCCTGATTATGCGCTGAAATATTTTCAGGTGCCAAGATTCCTGGAAATATATGAAAAACTTGAAGAAGCAGATGGAGAAACATGGGCAAACAGTTATCAAAATTCTGGATTATATGATAAAATGGTTTTAGGAAGACAAATGCAACAAAAATAAGGAGGGAATATTATGAGTATAAAATTCGGTAATCTTTTTGATACAAGGCAGATTTCTGTTCTTTCTGAAAGATATCTTGATGTAATACTTGGTGATATAAAAAATACATTAATACTGTTTTTACAGTCACCTATTATTGCAGCACTGATAGTCCTGGCATGGAAAAATACCGATGCAGACAAAACTCTTTATTTTGTAATATGTCTTACTGCCGTATGGTTCGGCTGTATAAATTCATGCCGTGAAATCGTAAAGGAAAGAGCTGTTTATCAGAGAGAAGTGATGGTAAATCTTTCTACCGGTTCCTATGTCCTGTCCAAGATGCTTGTTCTTGGCGTATTAAGCTTTATTCAGTGTTTAATCTTACTTATAATAGTAGATCAATATGTAGGACTGCCGGGAAATAAATTAATGCTTTTTATATCTTTATTTATGTGTTCACTTGGAGGAACGTCACTTGGTTTATTACTTTCATCTGTTGTTGGAAATGAAGATAAAGCTGTTGCCCTTGTTCCATTACTGATTATTCCTCAGATACTCTTTTCTGAAATCCTTATACCATCGGATTTACATCAGGGTATTACCGTATGGATAGAGAAAATGATGCTTGTTAAATGGGGATATGAAAGTATGAAGCAGATAACGGGGGCTACTATAAATTACGGCATTATCACACAGGATATTTGTATACTTTTACTTTTTACCATTGCTTTTTTAATTATATCCATTGCCTCAATGAAGATTTCGGAGTAAGGAGTGTAAAATCATGAAAAAACTGGGTGTTTTAATAGTTCTTTTAATAATAATTGCTGCCGTAGTTCTTGTTGCAGGGTCCAGATACAGTATTAAACTTGGTAATATTAATCTTGCACTGAATCAGGATAAAGATATTCTTTCAGGAAAAATTATGAGTTTTCTTGAAGATATTGAATATAAAGATTTTAAAAAAGCTGCAACATATCATAATACAGAAGATCAAAAAAATGTGGATATACCGAAATTAATTGAAGAAAAATTTTTTGTAAAACCTGAATTTCTGGATATAATGAAATATGAAGTTAAAGACATAGAAATTGATAGCAGTGGAAAAAGAGCAAAAGTAAAAACAAGAACAATTTTTAAAGTTCTTAATACAGGTGAAGTCAAAGATTTAGAAATGATTTTTTATTTTCAAAAAGCCGATGATGGCAAATGGTATATGCAATTAAAATCATCTTTATAAACTTTTTTGAAATTTCAAGCCGATGATGGTATATACAATTAACAACATTGTTTTATTTTATATAAAAGGCTTTATTTACGCAATTAAAATGGTTGAAGAGGATTTTTTAGTTTTATTTTACATAAAATGTCGTTAAATCAATATTTAACGACATTTTATGTATTTTATTATAGTCTTCTCCAGGGTAAAATTATTATGGTACAAGGAGTTTATTTATGAATATAGAAAAAAAACGCGGTTATTATATTAAAGATTTTCTTCTTTATATGACTGTTCAAAAAAATCTGGCATCAAGGACAATTAAAGCATATGAACATGATTTAAAAAAATTTTTTGAATTTCTTTCTCCTTATCTGGAAAAAGAATTAACTCTTGCGGAAATAGATCACAGAACCGTTCTGGAATTTTTGTCTTATTTAAAACTGGACAGAAAAAATAATGCCAGAAGTTTAAACAGAAAAATTTCTGCCATAAAATCCTACTTTAATTATCTGGAAAAAGAAGGATTTATAGAAAATTCTCCGCTGAATAAAATAGAATCGCTTAAACCTCCGAAGCGATTACCTAAAGCTCTTGAAATGAATGAAGTTGATGTGCTGATAAATAGCGTCGATACATCTCCTCATGAAACTGAAAATGAAATATTCAGAAGAACACGGGATAAAGCCATAATGGAATTATTTTATGCCACCGGTCTTCGTATAAGTGAACTTGCTTCACTAAAACTGTTGCAGATAAATTTTGAAACTGCTTCTGCAAGGGTTATAGGAAAAGGAAATAAAGAAAGAATTGTTTTTATTAATAATATAGCACTTGATGCAATAAAGGAGTATATGCTTGTAAGACCGAAAGATACAGACGTAGAAAATCTCTTTATAAGTCAGAAAGGTGGTGCCATGACAGTAAGAGCCATACAGCATATGTTTTCCAAATATGTGAAAAAATCCGCTATTCCCTGGTCTTCTCCTCATGCCATGAGACATTCCTTTGCCACCCACATGCTGGAAGGAGGGGCAGATCTGGTAACAATAAAAGAACTGCTCGGCCATGCAAGTCTTGCCACTACACAGATATATCTGGATGTATCTCAGAAAAGATTGGAACATGTTTACAAAGATGCCCATCCGAGGGCGAAAGAGGAAAAGGAAGAGTAAAAAGAGAATAGAATAGAGATAGAGAGCAGATTTTTTCATGAAATGTCCCAAAGTCTGGAAGGAATCGTTCGAGATAGAAAAAGTGGAATGTGACGAAGGGAATAAATATTTCGTATTGTAAAAACATAAAAATTGCAAAGAGGAGGAGAGCTATGAAAAAAACGATTCTAGCCATAAGTTTAATTTCGCTATTATTTATTTTTATTCCAGCCTGCAGCCAGAAGACAACATCGGAAACCACTCCGACCCCTCCTGCATCCACTTCCTTAAAGCCACTTGATAGTGGCAGACGTACAGCAGTGGAAGTAGCTTTAAGTCAGGATCCGGAACTTGCTTCCTTTAAGTTAAAGGTAGAAGTAGTTAATTATGATGTTACACTGAAAGGACAGGTTGAAACAGAGGAACAGAAACTGAGGGCAGAAAAGCTTGCTTATACAGTAAAGGATGTCAAAACAGTAATCAACCAGATACAGGTATCTCCCTAAATTTTAACTGTAACTCTGTTATAGATTTCGTCCATTTCAATAGCTTTGAAATTCATATCTACAGGAACAGGAAGAATTTTTGAAGTATCAACTATAAAAGCTGTTCCTTTATGTTCTATGAATTTTAAGGCTAATTTTTTTGACATAATATCCATTACAAAAGACAAACCAAATCCGGGTACAGGTATAAAATTAAGTACCTGAACTTTTTCTACGTTTATTTTAATTTTTTTTCTGTCTTCAAGTAAATAAATATCTATAACAGTTAAAAAAGGAACTGTTAATACCTTTTTACCCTTACCTGTTACATGGATCTTTCCGTTTTTTACATTTACTTGTACTTCCTGTATTTCAGGTATTTCTAACAGTTCTCTGTGATGTTTCAGTAGCCGGTTTACAATAGTCATGGAAAAATGAACTACCATGTTAGATATCTGAGGAGGACATTCTTTAATTTTATCTATAATAGACGCAGGATTTTTGAATTCATATTGAATTGCAGGCACCAGTATTTCTGCATGTTCAACCTTCATTGCATCTTTTACTTCGAAATTTTCAACTTCTATTTTTATATTATCCGTTCTGACGAGTTCTCTATCCGGCATTATATTGTTTATAAAAAATTTATATTTTTCAAGAGAAACAGTTGTAAGATTGTTCAGTATAATATTTAATTTATTGAAAAGTTTCGAATTATCCATCTTTTTAATGTTATTAAATTCTATTTTCAGATTTTGTAATTTTTAGCTTCTTTTGTACATTCTACAGCTTATTTCTAACTCCTTTTTTTTATAATTTTTTATAAGATGCTCTTTTTTTTCTGTCAAGTAAATATAAAAAAGAGGCTTTTTTTATATTTACTTGACAGAAAGCCTCTCCCCTGCTACAATCACATTATGGTAGCAGGATATATAAGGGTTTCCACACTGGATCAGGTTGAATACGGCAGAGGCCTGGAGATACAGAAAGAAGCGATACTGGATTATTGCAAAAAAAACGGGCTGAAACTGGATAGATTTTATGAAGAACAGGGCATTTCGGGAGGTCTGGATAAGAGACCTGCTCTGGCTGAACTTCAGGCTGACGTATCGTCAGGGCTTATAGATACCATAATAATAACGAGGCTGGACAGACTGGCAAGAAATCTTCTGGTACAGGAAAGTATTCTCGGAGATTTCCAGGAAAAAGGCGCTTCTGTACTCTCAATAGACGAGCCTGACATATTGAGCATAGACCCCTCCAGAATCCTTCTCAGACAGATGAAAGGTGCCATAAATCAGTATGAGAAAGCCATGATTGTCATAAGGATGAAATCGGGAAGAACTAAAAAAGCGAAAGACGGCGGTTATGGAGGAGGTGCTCCTCCTCTGGGCTATATAACAAAAAGAGATACGGGGAAATCTCCGAGCTATCTTGCTGTTGAGGATACAGAGGCATCCACTGTCGAGCTTATTTATAAACTGAGACATAGTGGAAAAACCCTCAAGGAAATAGCAGACTATTTGAATGAAAATAATTGTAAAACAAAAAGAAACGGAACATGGTACGGAGGTACGGTAAAATACATCCTTGAAAACAGCATATATAAAGGTTTTGTAGATTATTCTGCAATACATACAGAAGGTATTCATGAACCTCTGATTGATCGACATTTTATTATACCTTCTAAAGATACCTCACAGGTAGAAGTTTTTATAGTTTCCGAGAAAAATAAAGGAGCCTCTTTCAGGCAGATAGCGGATAAGCTCAATATCAATCATATCCCCACCAGAAGAGGCGGTAAATGGAAAGCAGGTACCGTCAAGTACCTTTGGGACAGACGAATTTCTTCTGAAAACGATTAATAAGCTTTTTTTACCCATCATTACAAATTTTCTGTATAAAACTATTGCCTCATAATACTTTAATAGTAATAATAATTAATAATTAATTGATAAATAAAAATATTTAATAATATTTTAAAATATAATATACTCTTTTTTATCAAGAGTTAAGCATTAACTGTCATGTCATCCCCGCAAAATAGGGAATGACATGACAGTTACGTTTTTCCTTGCTAAATACTATATTTACCTCTTTTAAAACTTGATAAATAAGGTTTTTCTGTGTATAATATTTTTGCTTGAAACGTACTGATCGGTGCTATAAGATAATTTATTACCGGATCAGTTTATTTTTTTTGTGCATTTTTTGTAGAGATTACCATTTTATATCACAGCACACCCTTAAAACTTCATCTACCGGAGTTATTCCTTCTATGGCTTTTTTAAGTCCGTCATGTTTCATAGATGCTTCTCCCCTGTTTCTGAAGAATTTTATCAGATCGGCATGGGAAGGTTTAATGGAAATTTCATTTTTTAATTCATCATCTATTACTATAACTTCATGCAATGCCGTTCTATGTTTGTAACCGGTGTTACGACATGCATTGCAACCTTTCCCTTTATATAAAACCATATTTTCCCTATAAAGATTTTCTTCTTTTAGTATATTAACAAGGCCTTCAGATACTGGAATTTCTTCTTTGCAGTCAGGGCAAATTTTTCTTATCAATCTCTGAGATATTATGCCTTTCAGGGCAGACGCAAGCAGAAAAGGCTCAAGTCCCAGGTCAATAAGTCTGGTTATTGCTTCTGCGCTATCAGGAGCATGAAGGACACTTATTACCACATGTCCTGTAAGAGCTGTTTCTAAAAGTATTTTAGCTGACATATCATCTCTTATTTCTCCGCAATAAATTACATCAGGATCGTGCCTTAAGAATGCTCTGAGTGCTCCCGGGAAGGTAAGTCCTTCTTTTTCATTTACCTGTGTATGAATGACATTGTCGAGCAAATATTCTACCGGCTCCTCGATTGTCAGAATATTAATCCCCGGGTTTGCTATTTCTTTAAGTCCTGCATATGCTGTTGTTGTTTTTCCACAGCCAGTCGGGCCGTTAATTATGATAAGTCCGAAAGGACATTTCAGTAAATCTTTATATTTCTTTAAATTTTCTTCATTAAAGCCAAGCTTTTCCATGTCCAGGGTTATGGTTGCTTTATCAAGAATTCTAATTACTATATTTTCTCCGTAAAAGGTCGGAAGAGTAGAAACTCTTAAGTCCAGACATCTATTCCCTAATTCATGGTTTATTTTCCCATCCTGAGGTTTTGACAGAATATCGCTGTTTAATGAAGCTCTTTCTTTAATTTTCTTTACCAGAGGGTTGTAGAGCATATCGGACAGAGTTGATATATCCCTCAGTACTCCGTCAACTCTGTAGCGAATTTTAAAAGCCTGTTTTGCAGGATTTAAGTGTATATCGCTTGCCCTGTCGGAACACGCATCCTCTATGATGAGGTTTAAAAGTTCATTTAACCTGACGTCATCATTTTCATCGATTTCAATATCAAATTTTTCTTTCATTGTTATGCTCCTTTCATTTTTTTATATTATTCTCTTTTTGATTTTATTCTTTCTTTGAAAAATTCAATGGCTTTTTCCAGTTCTTTTCTGAATTCTTCCTGTTCTTTACTCTGTCCCTTTAGAAAGGAAATCAGATCTTTACGGTAAAAACGCCACTGCCCTCCTGCCTTAAAGCCTGTTATTGTTCCCTCGTTCAGCCAGCGATAAAGGGTTGGCTTGCTTGTATTTAAAAAATCTGCAGCCTGACTCATGTCCATAATATCCGTAAGACCTCTTCCCTCTTCCCGGAACATTTCCCCTATCTTTTCTTTCATAATTTCTCATCACCTCCTTTTTTATTTAAATTTGATTAAATTTAATTGTATTTAATCATTTTATATCATATATTATTAAAAATGTCAATATGTATATTATTGATATTTATATTATTTAGATAAACTGCTTCTACATAATTTTCATCTAATACCAAATTGCTTTAATTAAACTGAATAATTTGAATAATAGGTAAA
The DNA here is from genome assembly GCA_029555925.1 of Bacillota bacterium. The sequence continues at coordinate 74 of JAKPQU010000392.1, read as the reverse complement.
TACTGTCTGCCTGCCTGATGCTCCTCCGAAAAAAATCTAAACTGGAACGTTTATAACAGTTACAGCTTATATCA
>JAKPQU010000383.1 GCA_029555925.1 Bacillota bacterium | reverse complement strand
CCCTGTAATACAGCTTCTTCAAATTCGCAGGTCTTACTGAGATTTTCTATTTCATTACTAAATAATTCTATGGCAGTAGGAGCAATATTATAGAGGTATTCATCTATATCTTTAATCTTGTGTTCAGTCTCTTTAAGTTGTGATTCCAGTTCCTGTAAAGTATGTTGATGAAAGCTAAAGGGGTCTGCCTCAATTTCAGGTTTTTCGTCAGTATATAAGACCACGAAATAGAGTATTCCATTAACTTCATTTATAATCTTGACGGCATATTCTTCTTGCCATTGAGGTTTGAAATGGTTCTTCAGACAGGTATAGAATTCAACTTTAACGCCAACTTGTTGTAAACTCTTAACCAGATTATAATCAAAATGTCCCCAAGGCTCTAATTCACGCACCTGTTTTCGTAAAGTTTCAGCCAGCCTTTCCAGTTTCTCTTTTTCTTGTCTTGCTTGCTGGATTTTTTGTAGTAAAACTTGTGCAGGATAAGGGACTGCTGTTTTTTCTGCAGTAGATTTTAATTTCTTTAAATATCTTAACTGCTCCGCATATTCTTCCAGCTGTTCCATATTTTTCATTAATGTCTCAGTCTTTTCTTCTGTATTCTGAACCAGATGAACCACACCGAGTTTTTGTAAATCAGCCAGGAATTTAGGATAATCCTGATGATAGAGCACGAAGGTATATTTCCGCATTTTTTCTATCATACAGCAGCCTCCCGGCTAATTCTGTTTTTAAGTATCTTTTGAGAAGCCTTGGAAAGGTTTTCTTCATCCTCCAGAAAACGCTTTATCTTTCTGATAGCATCTTCATAAAGAGGAATCTGAACTTTTTCATAGAGATTAACTTTTTGTGTGGTCTTTTTTCGTACCTGTTCTAAGATAAGCATTTTTCTCCAGAAGAACTCTCGTTCAATACTCAGAGCAGCTATGTCTTTCAGCATTTCAATACCATCCAGATACCAGGAAGGTGTACTGAAAAGGTCATATTCACTAATCTCAAACTGTATATTTCCCAGAATAGGAACTGGCACTCCAGCAATTTTACGAGCAAGGAACTCTACATTTTCAATTTTTATAAGCTCAGGATTAAATTCAGCCCACAATCTCATAATCGGTTCCAGGTTCTTTATGCTGGAACGGATTTTTCCATCCAATTCCAGAGCATTATCCCTGGCACGCTTCACTTCCATACGCAGAGCCGATTCCTTATTCTTTAAAGTAGGAAGTGCATTCTGTCGGATTTTAAGCTGTTTCTCCAGCTGGAGTTGAGAAATCTTATTGTATTGAAACTTGAGGTTCATTCCTTATTCCAGTAAAGCTGCATAAATTCGTCTTTAATACCAACTTCTTCCGGAGTGAAATACTTACGGAAAAGTGCCCAGGTTTTATCCAGCATTTCTTCCGTATCAATATTAACATCAATAGCCAGAATGTGCTCGGCATAATCCCGGGCAAATTTCAATGCTCTCTGATCATAATCCGTCAAGTCAAAACCATTCTCCAGCTTTGTTTTGGCATTCATAGCATCAGCATTTAAACGAACGGAAGCACTCATCACTTGAGGATGGTCTGCTCTGGTGCGTTTTCCGATAACCTTGTTTCTCAAACGAGAAAGAGATCTTGCTGGATCTATGATAACCTTACCAATATCCGTATCTCTTCTCAGATAAAGCTGTCCCTCAGTTATATATCCTGTATTATCAGGAATAGCATGAGTGATATCCCCACCAGAAATAGTTGTCACGGCAATGATTGTTATAGAACCACCAGTAGGAAATTGTACCGCTTTTTCA
>JAKPQU010000375.1 GCA_029555925.1 Bacillota bacterium | reverse complement strand
GCAAACAAAACAGACTCACCTCAAAAACAGTTATTTAAAATAACCTTTTCAGATATTTCAGCACCCGATACCCCTGAGAACCTGTCTGAAACTCTACAAAAAATAGCTTATTCTGACCTGACATTCCCACATAAAAAACTTGTAGCTGAAAGCGACATACCTGAAACTAAAAAAGAAGAAATTAAAGAACCTGAAGAAGAAGCAGTAGTAGTATCAATCCCCCCTGAAACAAGAAAAAAAGAAATAAAGCAACCGGATCTTAAAGCCGAGGAATTCAAAGCACCGGAAATAATAAAGGAAGAATTTATACCCGTTACAATAATAGAAGATATTAATGTTGATACAATCCAGGTGATCACACAGATCAGGGAGGAACTAAGAGATGTTGTAGTGTACAGGGTGCAGATACTCTCAAGCCCCGGACAGATGGCTTCAAGAAATATTACTGTTGGCGGAAAAAACTATGATACCTACGTATATCTCTACCGTAATGAGTACAGACATACTGTTGGCGAATTTACTAACCTTGAAGATGCAAGACAGTTACAATTCGATCTTAGGAAAAACGGCTATCCACAGGATTTCGTTGCAGCATTCCGCAATAACACAAGAACTCTTGATCTTTCCCTGTTCTCAAAAAGCACTCTGCCACAGGCACCTGTCATTGCAAAGGAAGAACCAAAACCGGAAATAAAGAAGGAAGAAACCATACTGCCTGAAATAAGGAAAGAAGAACCAAAGCTGGCTGAAATAAAGAAAGAGGAAGTTAAACAGGCCACGGAAAAAAAAGCAAGAGTTGATACTGTAAGGGTCATCACCCAGGTAAAGGAAGAACTGAAAGACAAAATAGTATACAGGGTCCAGTTCCTTTCAAGTACCAGGCAGCAGGATCTGCAGCAACTGACAATAAATGGCATACAATACAACACTTACATATATTACTACCTGAAAGAATATCGTTATACAATCGGAGAATTTACGACTCTGGAGCCTGCAAGGGAACTTCAGTCTATATTGAGAAAATCAGGCTATCCCCAGGCCTTCGTTGCTGCCTTCAGGAATAATGTCAGATCTCTTGATATTACACTTTTCAGATAACTATAATTAAAGTCAGGCATATCTGGAATTTTCATAAAACA
>JAKPQU010000372.1 GCA_029555925.1 Bacillota bacterium | reverse complement strand
CTAATTTACCTGTAGCGGTACTAAGTACCGCACCAGATAAAAAGGAACTGTAAGAAAATACCCCTGGCAAATTATGGTTCTTATCATCGCGTCACGCGTCACGATGTAGTTATTTCCTGACACAACCCCTGATTACTACTTCTCCTGATAAATGGTTGCTATATAACAACAAACATACTGTACTGACCCGATTTAACAAGGATTACAGCCTGGTTTTCTTCTCCGGCTTCCTTTATTGCCTGTGTGTAATCATTATAATTTTTTATTACATGATCATTGATTTTCTTTATTATCTCTCCGCCACGGAAACCTGCTAAAGATGCTTTGCTTCCCTGTTCAACATGGTCTACTATAACGCCATATTCTTCTGATATACTGTATCTGTCACGTATCTCACCGGTGATTTCTTTTACAGTAATGCCCTTCCAGGTTGCACCTGTTGTTTCTTTATCTCCAGGCTGACCGGAAGACACAGAACTTACCGTATCATCTCCGGGACGGGCCTCTATAACAACATTAAGTGTAAGAGGTTTTTTATCCCTTACAATACTAATCTCAATCTTATCACCCGGTTTTTTATAAGAAACAATCTTCTGTATATCTGACGGCACCGTTATATCTTTTTTGTCTATAGATGTTATTATATCTCCCGCTTTAATGCCTGTCTTGAAGGCAGGACTGTCCTTATATACATCACTTACTATTATGCCCTTATCCACTCCGAATTTTCCTGCAAGCTCCGGAGTCAGTTTCTGCATGCCTATACCAAGCCACCCATGAATGACTTTCCCGTGTTTTATAATCTGTTCCATTATAGAAGTTGCATTATTTATTGGTATGGAAAATCCCAGACCTACAGAGCCTCCGCCATTAGGACTTATTATGGCCGTATTTATGCCGACGACTTCTCCGTAGAGATTTACAAGAGCTCCTCCGCTGTTACCGGGATTAATCGAAGCATCTGTCTGAATAAGATTGGAAAAATCTCCGTAATTATTACCCTGTTCTACAGGGAGATCTCTTCCCTTGGCACTTACAATCCCTGCAGTAACAGAGGAATTAAATCCGAATGGATTGCCTATTGCCAGAACCCATGAACCTACCTCCAGTTCATCCGAATTGCCTGTCACGGCATAGGGCAGAGGTTTTTTGCCTTCTATTTTTAATACTCCAATGTCGCTGCCTTTATCGTAACCTATTATTTTTACATTATTATACTGAGTGCCGTCATTCATTGTAATATTTACTTTATCTGCATCCATTATGACATGGGCATTTGTCAGTACATATCCGTCAGGACTTACAATTACGCCCGAACCGAGACTGGTCATTTTTTGCTCCTGGTTAAATGGTTGAGAAAATTTGAAGAAATTCTCAAAGGGAGTTCCTTTGAAAAAGTCTTCATCCATCATAGGAGCATAATTATTACCCCTTTTTATAACCTTCTCAGTATTTATATTTACAACGGCAGGTGAGACCTTTTTTGAAACAGATTTAAAACTCTGCTCCAGACTCAGAAGACTTGCCGGAGGCTCTAAAGGCCTGCTTTCCTTTGCTGTTACCTGGCCGTATATAAGGCCTCCGTAAAATACCACTCCTGTAATAATTATCAGTGACATAACAAGAAATATCTTTGAGTAAATGCTTCTTTTCATGAAAATTATCTCCTCCTTAATACAAATTCTTTATTTTAATTTTAACTCATAAACATTAAAGGAATATTAAGGAATTATTAAGAGTTTTTAATTTTTTAGAAGCTTTCAGCTATGTTCTCGTGACGCGTAATGCGTTACGCGTCACGGGTGGTTCGTAATGTGTGATGCGTGATGCATATTTTCACCGGTACCGGGCAACCACAGGGGGTCGCCCCTACTCTTCACTTTTTTACTTTAACTTGCATTTTGCAGAACTTCTCTGTAGGGGCCGAAAGAAATCTGCTTTCCTTTTACGCAGACATTGCAGGCAGTATCATAGTATTTAATCTTATAATCAATCATAGTAAGATTTTTCTTTAACTCATCTATCTGTTTTAAAACTTCTTTACGGTGTTCGATAAACATCTGTCTTCTGGTTTCCAATGTTTCTTCACCTTCCATGCACCAGGTGATATATTGTTTGATCTGTTTGAGCTGCATCCCTGTATTTTTTAAGCAACAAATCAGATTAAGCCATTCTATATCGCTATCCGTGAATATCCTGATTCCTGATTTATTCCGTTCAATAAATGGCAGTAATCCTTCTTTATCATAATATCTTATTGTATATTCCGTAAGATTAAATTTTTCAGCGATTTCTTTAATTGTGTAATTCAACGGTAATCCTCCTTTAAAATTATATGAAAAATTTTTTTAAAACCCCTTGACTTAGAGTTAACTCTAAGTGTTAGTATCAATATAAATCACTGAATATATTTTTTCAAGTAATTTATAAAAAATATTTTATGGAGGTAAATAATATGCTTGATTTTGATTTTTATAATCCCACCCATGTAGTTTTCGGAAAAGATCGTCTTGGCGAACTTGATAAACTTGTTCCCGGAGATGCAAAAGTACTGGTTCTTTATGGAGGCGGAAGTGTTAAAAAATTCGGTACTCTTTCTAAAGTGCTGGAAGGTTTGAAAAATCGTAAAGTTTTTGAATTCGGCGGAATTGAACCTAACCCGCAGTTTACAACCCTGATGAAAGCAGTTGAACTTGTCAAAAAAGAAAAGATTGATTTCTTACTTGCAGTAGGCGGTGGTTCCGTTATGGACGGAACTAAATTTATTGCTCTTGCTTCAGAGTATGAAGGTGAAAATGCGGAAGAACTGTTACATTTCGGTTTTACCCCTGTTCCTGTTAAAAAAGCAATACCTCTGGGAACAGTAGTAACATTACCTGCTACAGGT
>JAKPQU010000371.1 GCA_029555925.1 Bacillota bacterium | reverse complement strand
TAAATACTGTCTGCCTGCCTGATGCTCCTCCGAAAAAAATCTAAACTGGAACGTTTATAACAGTTACAGCTTATATCATGCTACTTTACATTATAATTCAATAAAATATACCTGTGCTGCCGTGATATTTTTTTCTCCGGATCACCAGGCAGGCAGACTACTATGTCTAAAGCTAAATAGTATAACCTGTTAAAAGCAATAATTTTCATAAAATAAATCCTCCCTGTATTACATATTCGCTCTCGTAACGCGTAACGCGTGACGGGAGAAAGACTTTTATTACATGCTTATGCTCGGGTCAGTTATATCATGCCTTTAATACGACGAATATTATAACAAAACCTGCATCGTAAAATTTACATTTTGTTAACATAAATGAAGAAGCTTTCTTTTTCTAATATGTTATACTTTTATAAGGGAGGAGTTTTTATGTTAATTAACAGTAGAAAAAATGACCTTAAAATCAGAAGTGAAATAAAACAGAATAAAAATATGGCTTCATGTAATATGGGAGATAGAGTGGAACTATCCGGTCATAGAGAAAAACCTCTTGATATTACCCTTGACATTGACGGGAAAAAAATCAGAAAAACCATAACAGGTTATAGGTCGGACAGAAATCTCATATTGAATATAAAACATACGAATGATGCCCATGGCACAATGCCCTTTATGGCAAACCTGATAAGACCGGAAGAATTCTGGGTTGATGCAGGAGATGCATGGCAGGATTTTACCTTCTCAAGTGTTCTCTCGGGAGGAAGAAAAGAAGCGGATATGATGAACCTGAGAGATTGTGATATAGCCATACCTGGAAACCATTTTTATGATGATAGAGGCACGGAAGGTGCCGGACAGCTTATAGAAAGATCTCGTTTCCCCTATATTTCTGCCAATACAAAAGGAATGACTCCGTCGGTAATGGCAGAAGTTGAAGGTATAAAAATCGCCTTCATAGGCATCCGTACAACAGAAAAGGATCTTATGTCTGTTAATCCCGGCCTGGTGAAGGACCTGCAGATTACTGATCCTGTGGAATCTCTCAGAAAAGCAGTGGAAGAAGCAAAAACAAAAGGAGCAGACAATATTATAGTACTGTCCCATCTTGGCCTTGAACCTTCAAAAGAACATCCTGATATTGTATCGGATAAGGATATTGCTGCAAAAGTTCCCGGTATAGATCTTATCATAGGAGGTCATACTCATACGCCTACAGTGGATAAAGTAGAAGTAAACGGCACCAGAATAGTTCAGGCCGGTATAGAATCCCATGGTAATTATCAGGAAGATAAGGTTTACGTGGGAGAAGTATCTCTTAATATTGATAAATCTTCTAAAAAAATAGAAGCGATAGAACACAGGCTCATATCTGCCGAAAGGGAAGCATCGCTGGATGACGATATAAAAGAAATAAATGATAAATACCTCATGGAAGAACAGCGAGTTCTCTGTGAAAAACTCGGTGTAGCTGCAGGAGAATTTACTCATGATTTCAAGGTAACGGAAGATTCTACCCTTGGTAATTTCCTTGCAGATGTTATGAGGAAACATACAGGAGCAGATGTATCGGTTGTGGAAAGCAATATGTTCTCAAACAGGGGCAAAAATAAAGGGCCTTTCGTAATTCCGCAGGGAGAAGTGGATATGAAAGATGTGACAGAAATCTCGCCGTGGATGAAACTTCTGGATACGAATATTGAGACATGGACTGTAAAAGGAAAAGATATAAAAAATCTGCTTGAAGACGGTGTTAGAAAACTCCTCGATGTCAGAAGTGATGTCGGACTGTTTCAGATTTCCGGGATGAAGATGGTTTACAATCCGGAACTTCCTGAAGGAGAAAGGGTTACTGAAATAATCATAGGAAATGAACCATATAACCCGGAAAAAACTTACAGTTTTACCTCTACATTTAATGTCGGCAACTGGAATAAGGTTTTTGCCGGCAGAGATAATAATACGATTAAAGACGGGGAAAGACTCAGACTTGTTGTGGCAGATTCCATAAGGAAAGAGAAAACTATAGAACCGGTTAAAGACGGAAGAATAAAAAGAAAATAAACAACCGATTCCTGACTGCTCCATACTGAGTACCGCTACAGGT
>JAKPQU010000368.1 GCA_029555925.1 Bacillota bacterium | reverse complement strand
TAGTTTTTTCTATAGTATTAAAAATTAAATAAGGGCTAATTTATTGTCTGTAAAACAAATTAAATAAGGCAAATTATTTTTCTTCGTAAGAGCCTGGCAGGCAGAAGCTGATAAATGGTTACTAATTTACCTGTAGCGGTAATAAGGAGTAAAAAAGAAGATGATAGAGAGATTAGAAAATTGATCTATTAATATTGTATATTGACATATCTAGTAACTGAATTTTAAAGAGATTATTCCGGGGACAGATCTCTGGTGAGAGCAGCACAGTGAGATGTAAGTAAAGATTACTCACATCCCACTGTTAATTATTTATGGTTTTACCAGAGACCATGTATGGTTGTGGCTGTTAGTGGTAGATGATGTTACATTTACCGTATTTCCATTATTAATATCCACCAGCTGTGCCTGTGTGAGGGCTACAGTGTGCGTGTGACCGTTTGTAGTGGAACTTGTGTAAGTAACACCTGTAATGGGAGGATTACTCAAATCTACCATTAATACAACAAGATTATGGGTATGACTGTCTGTTGAACCGGAGGTTATGCTAAAACTCTTCATTATAGCCCATGTATGTGTGTGACCATTGGCTTCTGAAGATGTGACAGTAACAGTATTGCCATTATTGATCTCTGTGAGCTGTAACTGCGTGAGTGTTATTGCATGGGTATGACTGTCAGTTGTTGTACTTATATAGGTTTTCCCGGCAGATGGAGGAGTAGTCAGATCTGTGAGAGAGACTGTAACATTATGAGTATGACTTGCTGTAATAGACGACGTAACAACAAATGTCCCCGGTGTCGGTGTTGCAGTCGGTGTAAGAGTTGGTGTGGGAGTGTTTGTAGGGCCGGCGTATTTGTCGGAGTCGGTGTTTTCGTAGGCCCCGTAGTGCCTGTTGCTGTCGGTGTGTATGTCGCCGTAGGTACAATTATTACTGTGTTGTCATCTCCACACCCTATTAATGATAGAATAACGGAAAGAATGAGAAAGATTGAAATGAATAATACTTTTGAATTTAACATAAAATCTCCTTTCTTGTTGAAAATTCACAGGGAAGTTCTATGGAAATTTCTAAAATCCTCTGTTTTTTATATAAAAAAAGCTTTTTTTATCTCATGGGCAGTTTTTTTTCAACACCGCACATCCTGAGATAGATATATAACTGACCTCTGTGATGGAGAAGATGAGATAGAACAAAATTCAGATGAAAAATCATATGATCCGTACCAAAAGGAGTTTTTATCTCTCTTAAAAGAAAATCAGACGGTCTGTCTTTTAATACATTCATAGTGTTTTCATGGGTTTTTTTCGCATATTCATACAGGTCATCTACAGTTTTAAAATCTTCGGCCCTGCTGTTTCTCTGACCGAAATCTTCCATTGTTATTTCGTCTTTTTCAGCCAGTAATCTTACGAACAGATTTTCCGCACCGTAAATATGGTGTACCAGTTCTCGTACGGTGAAACTCTTCTCTGCAGGTTTAAAGTCCAGTTTGCCTGCCGGTATCTCACGTATCAGTTCCAGTGTGACATTTTGAACTGTGTCCCAGTTCGTAAAGAAATGTTTTATAAAATCCATTTGTAGTTCCTCCTCTGACGTAATTTATTATAGTTAGTTTCATAACTATCCATAAATAATGACCTCGTAATGCGTAATGCGTGATGCGCAGGGATTAAACCCGTCACGCGTAACGCGTTACGCGTCACGAGAGCATATATGTATTATTTATGCTCACCTCAGTAATAAGTTATGAAATACACTATATATGTAAGCTGTTTAAAATTTCATTAAAATTCTTTAACTCCTTTTTTTAAAAAAAATTTTTTGTGAAACTTTTTGCATTTTCTTCCGGTAATGTTATTATGAATAGAAATAAAAATATCAGGAGGTTTCATATAATGAGATTCATTATTTTATTCTTGTTCCTTATGGTCTTTTCGATTCGTTCTGTTCTGGCAGAAGAACCTGTTCAGACAGAGACAAAACTTATTCCCAGAGAAATACTTTTCGGAAACCCTGAAAAAGCATCTCCCAAAATTTCACCTGACGGACACTGCATAGCCTATCTTGCACCTGTAAATAAAATATTGAATATATGGGTTAAAACCACAGGTTCGGATGATGACAGAGTGATAACAGATGATAAAAAAAGAAATATTATGAGCTATTTCTGGGCTTTTGATAACAGGCATATTTTATACAGTCAGGATATGGCAGGTAATGAAAATTTTAATCTTTATTCTGTAGATATTGAAACAGGAGAAATAAAAAATCTGACTCCTTTTGAAGATGTTCAGGTAAGAATTCTGGCGGTAGATAAACATTTCCCCGATGAAATACTGATAACCATGAATAAAGAAAACAAAGAACTTCATGATGTATACAGGCTTACTCTCTCTACAGGTAAACTTGATATGGTTGTGAAAAATCCCGGCTATGTGACACGATGGGTCGAAGATGCCGATTTTAAGGTCCGTGTGGCCGAACAAAATAATGATGACGGAAGTGCTGACATACTGTTAAGAAAAGATGAAAATTCTCCATGGGAAAAAATATTTTCCTGGAATGCCGAAGATAATTCTATGAGCGGTGTGGCAGGTTTCTCGAAAGACGGAAAATATCTCTATCTGACAGACAGCAGAGATTATAATGCAGCCCGTCTTGTGAAATTAAATATAAAGACAGGCAAAACAGAAGTAATGGCTGAAGATCCTGAATATGATGTAAACCGTCTTTTGATAGATCAGGATACCTATGAAATACAGGCTCTGTCTTTTTACAAAGCCAGGGAGGAATGGGTTGTTCTGGATGAACAGATAAAACCTGATTTTGAAGCAATTAAAAAACTTCATAACGGTGATTTTGTTGTAAGTTCAAGAGATAGCAATGACAGAATATGGATAGTATCTTTTGTCAATGATACAGAGCCTGTTTCATACTATATATATGATCGTACCACAAAAAAAGGCACCTTTCTTTTTGACACTCAGCCTGCCCTGAAGTCTTACACTCTGGCCCCTCTGGAACCCGTATCTTTTATGTCACGGGACGGCCTGACCATTCATGGTTATATTACTTTTCCTCCGGGAAAGGAAAGAAAAGATTTGCCTCTTGTATTATCTGTTCATGGAGGGCCCAGGCACCGTGATAAATGGGGTTATATTCCTGAAGCACAGTGGTTCGCAAACCGCGGCTATGCGTGTCTTAAGATTAATTTTCGGGGCTCTACGGGATATGGAAAGGACTTTTTACATAAAGGTGACAGGCAGTGGGGGAATAATATGCATAATGACCTGGTAGACGGTGTAAACTGGGCAATAAAAGAAGGGATTGCCAGTCCGGAAAAGATTGCCATATACGGCGGTTCTTACGGAGGTTATGCCGCTCTTGCAGGTGCAACCTTTACGCCGGAGCTTTTCTGCTGTGCCGTAGATATGTTCGGCCCCGGTAATCTTATAACACTTGCAAAATCTATGCCTCCTTACTGGAAGCCGGCAAGGGCTCAGATGGTTCAGATGATAGGAGATGTTGATAAAGAAGAAGATTTCCTGAAATCCCGTTCACCTCTGTTCAGTGTGGAACATATTAAGATCCCGATGCTGATTGCCCAGGGTGCAAATGATCCGAGAGTCAAACAGGCGGAATCGGAACAGATTGTGGAAGCAATGAAAAAAAGAGGCATATATTATGAATATGTCCTCTTTCCCGATGAAGGACATGGATTTGTAAAAGAAGAAAACAGACTGAAATTTTACGAGATTGCAGAGAAATTTCTGGCGAGATATTTAGGCGGACGGTGCGAGTAGTTTCTTACGGCTAAGAATATCTATCGGAGATAGTGATAACATGAGTAACTGTCATGACAGAATCTGTGATATGGCAGAAGAAGATGAAAAACTTGTAAGTAAAGTACTTAAAGGTGATAAAAAATCCTTTGAAATACTTGTCAATCGTTACAGCAAACCTGTTATGTCACTGATTTTCAGGATGACAGGAGATTATGACGGGAGTCTCGATCTTGCCCAGGAGACTTTTTTGAAATCATGGAAATATCTGAAATCTTACAGGGAAGGAATGAAATTTTCTTCCTGGCTTTTTAAGATTGCCGTTAATCTGGCAAAAGATTACGGTGTAAAATATAACAGAATTCTGGCCTGTAAAGAGTCTGTAGAACAAGCGGCATATAAGGAAAACCCTGAAGAAGGGTTATATGTAAAATCTCTTCTTGAGAGACTGGAAGAGCCATATAAGACTGCAGTTATATTAAGATTTATGAATGATCTCACCTATGGTGAAATTTCGGAAATAATGTCTGTGTCGCCTGAACAGGTGAAAAACTATATATTCAGAGGAAGAAAATCTCTGATTAAGCTGGCCAGAGAGGAGGATTTTTATGAAGTGTCCCTTTGAAGATAAACTTGTTTTATATCTTGAAAAAGAACTTTCAGATAAGGAAAGAGTTGACTTTGAAGAACATCTTGAAGAATGCAGTATTTGCACGGAAGATATGAAAATTTTTGAGAAAATAGAGAAAATTTTTGACGGTGAAATTTCTGTTCCTGAGGATTTTACCGGACATATTATGAATAGAATTGATGAAAAAACGTCAATCATTAATATAATAGTTTCTGCCGGTATTTCAGTCTTTTTCCTCGTTGTTTTCTTTTACTGCGGATACTCGAATCCTATGCCTGTAATCGGAAATATTATGGTAAGACTGTTTTTTGTGCTGAAAGACATGCCTCTTATGGAGCTTTTCTGTGCATGTCTGAAACAGAATATGATATTTTTAATATTTTATTCTTCTCTTTTAATGGTTTTTATTACTTTTTTTACTGTCAGGAAAAAAGGTATTTTTCTTAAAAATTATGTCATATAAAAGGAGAAGTCTATGAAAAAAATATGTTTTTCTTCATTTATTATCCTGTTTTTAATAGTGTCTTTTTCTTTAAAAATCTTTTCTCAGATGAATTCTTCGGAAGACAGTTCTTCAGAAGAGAGAGAAAATTCCCTTGTCAGAATCTTCGGTGCAGGAAATACCGAGAGTGGTAAAATTACAAATGATGTAGTTCTTATATGCTCGGAAGGAACTGTTAGCGGTACGGTGACAAGCGACTGTGTTGTGCTTTTCGGAAAACTCCATATAAAAAGAGGATCTGAAATACATGGCGATCTTGTGGCTATATGCAGTTCTATAGAGAGAGACAGAGATGTAACCGTAAAAGGAGATACGGTAAATATTGCTTCCTATGAGATGTCTGCTGTTCCGTCTTTTATTATGAGTGTTTTCAGTAGCTGGGATATAGTTCTTGCTCTGATAATACTCCTCTTGTTCCGTACTTATGTCAGTGGTCTCACAGATAGATTTGTATCCAATCCTGCCTCTTCATTTATTACAGGATTTCTCTGGTTAATAGGTTTTATACCACTTATCATATTACTTGCCGTAAGTATTATAGGAATTTTATTTATTCCTCTTGTTCCTCTTCTGTATTTTCTCGGTTTTTCCTTCGGTTTTGCTGTTCTCGGCCATATGATTGGAGATAAAATCGCTTCTGTTACAGGAAAAGAATGTAAAGAACCTGCCAGGTCAGTTATAGGTCTGTTCCTGGTATTGATAATATTCAAATTGATAGCTTTATTTCCTGTTCTCGGAGGACTTACCGTAGAGGTTATAAAAATGCTTGTAAGAACCTTCGGACTGGGATTGTTTATAATGACTTTATGGGAAACATCGAGGAGGAAATCTTTCAGAAGCAGTAAAAAGTGAGAAGTGAGAAGGGAAAAGTGAGAAGGGAAAAGTGTCCCGTTTTTTTGTTTTTCACTCTAACTGCCATGACCTGGTGGTCACAAAGAAGAATGAGAACGTATTCTTCCCTTCACTCTTCACGATTCTCATATAAATTAAGTTTTGAAATAGGACTTACGCAAAAAGTAAAGAAAAT
>JAKPQU010000362.1 GCA_029555925.1 Bacillota bacterium | reverse complement strand
TCTTCCATAACCTGCTCATACCCCTTCTCTAAAACTCTTCTTACAAGGTCTTCTCTCTGTTTCTTTATCTTTTTAATATGAACCCTGTCTCCTATGACAATCCCGTCATCGGATTCACTCGTCACTGGTTCTATCTTTTCTGATGTTATGCCGTAATATTCTGCTTTTTTAGCCATGTGATAGAGGAGGTTTTTTCTTGCTTCTACGGAGAAATTCTTTATGGCACCTTTATTCATTTATAAACTTCCTTTCTTTATTAAATGTCTGAAGTGGGATTTGCAGGATTTATGGATGACGGGATTTTTTATAAAAACAAATCTTTCAAAAACAAAATCTTAATATCCTGAACTTTAAAGAGGATTTTATCATCTGTCACAAGATTTAATTTTTGATTGAGGGCAGTTCCGCATATTAATGCATCAGGTATTTTTAAATTGTACTTTTTTCTTAATTTTATAGTATCTTCTTTTATAAATTCATCGATATTTATTACACAGGATTTACAGAAAAATTCTCTTATCTTTTTCTCTTCTTCATCTGTCAGATAAGGATAGGATAGAAGTTCAATCTCTGTAATCACAGAAAAAAAGAAGGTATCTTTACTGTTTTTAAATTTTGTAGTTAAATTATCAGATTTGAGTATATTGATAATCGAATTAGTATCCAGCAAATAATTACCACTCATCCCTCAGTCTCCTCTGATATGCAACAGGATCTTCTTTGAAACTTTTTACTATACCCTGATATTTCGATAATTCTTCCCCACTTATACCTCTGACTTTTTCCGGTTCTTCTTCTAAAATTGTAATAAGAACCTTACTTCTTTTTATATTAATAGGCTCATCAACTGATATAATCTGTCCATTATCATAGATTGCTTCTATTGTTTTATACACCTTAATACACCTGCCTTATCAAACCCCTGCCTTGAAAGAATCTAAAGGTTTCATAAATAACATTTTCTTAAAATATTATAGCATATCCAGATAATTGCAACAATAATTCCATTCAGCTAGTGAGCATCTGCTCATACCAGCCTTATTTTCTTATCCTCATCCAGAATCTTCTGAAGTTTTCCTCTTAAATGAATTATATATTCTTCCAGTTCATCTTCTGTCTCAATAACCTTATTCCATTTTGCCAGACCGCCTGTTTTTATCTGCTCTATTTTCTTCACAGGCACCGGCACGGGCCCACCGGTTTCACCCGGTTTACTTATCTTATGCCTTTCTATCTCATCATCTATCTGCTTTAAAGAAGTAGATTTCCATTCTTCTATTTCAACAGTGAGAGCTTTAAGTTTCACACAGTCATTAATACGTTCAACTTCTTTAATCTTGCAGGTATAGACGGAAATTATACTCTCTGCAAAAGATTCTTTCAGATATGCCCTGTTTCTCTCCATAATTTCCCTTAAATCCTGAAGGACAAGACCAATTTTATCAATAATGATTTTCCTGTAATCAGCTAAAATCTTACTGTGCTCTTCTGCTATATTCCCTGCCAGGAGAGGCAGGTCTTTAATCTGTTTATAAGGTTCTTTCATCTGGAATATTCTGTTCATTTCTTCCAGATTCTTCCTGGCTTCATCAGTAAGATAGGGTTTATCATTTACAAATCTGTTATAATCAGAAAGAGCTCTGTCAAATACCGAAACCTGGCCTTTAAAGAATGACCTTACTGGTTCCGTATCTTCAGTAATATCCAGTAAATCTTCTTTATGCTCTATGAGGGACTGGAAAAACTGCAACTCATCATTCAGACACAGCAGTTTATCTAAAAGTTTTAACCCTTCCTGAACAATATCTCTGCCCGGATATAACCTGCCGGCAGAATAAGATGCCTTATAATTTTTCAATTCACTGTGAAAACTGCTCAGGACTTCTTCAGTCTTATTGAATAATCCTTCAGGGTCATCAGGCAGACTGGCTGTTCCGAAAGCCTCCATCATTATCTTTTTGACCTGATTTATAACTTCTATCGTTATTTTAGGTCTGGGTTCAAGTAATACTTTCTCGGAGTAATCCTTTTTTGTGAAATAATCAGGTATGACCTTCTTATCTTTTATATATTCGTTCTGATATCTGATTTTAATGTCTCCAAGGGTAAACAGAGATGAAAGAAGACCGGCTATATCAAGCTCAGACCATCCGTAAGGCTTTTTTGTATATCTGTCTTTAACGGCCTTTACGGTAGTTTTTAAAGACCTTTTACCCTGTGTATCAATAAATCCCTTTACTTCCTCTGTGGCAAGTTTATTACTGTCCCACTGACTCTGCCTGAATAAATCCAGATCATTTGCATTTAATATCTCAAATAAATCATCTCCATTGTTTATATGCTTTTTCACATAATCCACTCTGGAATATACATTCTCCACCATTTTACAGAGGGAATTATTTATAATATCCTTTGCATTCCCTCCGTTAACAGAAATTTTGTCCCCGCATAAATAGATAATACTGTCTTTAATTGCACCTTCTATGAGAAATTTAACCCTGTCTATTATCTTCTGCCTCTCGGAGTTTTTGCTGTTTATTATTTTCTGTATAGTGTCACTGTTATTAATTGAACCTTTACGGCTCATAAGCTTCTCTATCTGAAGAACTTTCTTTATTTCCTGAAGGAATGTATCATCATCGGGAAACTTTATTAATATACCATCTGTTGATTCCATTATCATATTAAAATTAGAAGAGGAATAATTATCATCCCAGCCAGTCATGAATTTAAGAGTAATTTCGTATCCCTGGTTTCCTTTAGAATAGCTATCAACTTTACAATTAAAAGGATAATAGTTAGAGTTTTTATATTTATACTTTTTATCTTTATATATATCCTCAAAGATAATATTTGCAGCATATTCTATAATATTCTGCTCCTCTATTTTTATATCCTTGATTTCTCTTTCAATATCCTGTTCTTCATCTGTAAGGAATTCATACTCATCGCCATTTTTACTCACAAGTGTTTCAAAAACAAGCCTTTCAAGGGATTCTCTTATAGAATTTCTTAAAATGATTTTATCCTGATCTATATGAGATACACTCAGTGTAACCAGGTTTTCTACATTTGGCCTTATCTCTTTTATATATTTAATCATAAAGAGGATTTTAAGGAGTTCAATATCTTCCGGTTTCAGATGGCTGTTCTCGGATGCCTGATTGATGGTTCGCTTTATTCCTGAATGAAGGAAGGTTTCAATGGATTTATAGAAATAAGAAAACGGAACAAGTCTTCCTGTATCATAGCTTCCTGTAGATTTGACGGCTTCCTGAAAAGCACTCAGCATAGACCGCTCACCTTCAGAAAGATGTGCTCCCGATGCTCCTGTTCTCCTTATCTGTTCAAAGACTTTCTGCACCAGATTGAACTGATATGGAATAAAGGGATAAACCTCTATGAATTCTTCAGGTGAAGTAAAAGATTTCATCTCTGCAGTGGCAGAAGAAAAGCTTATAAGATTACGGAGTATGGCCTTCTTTTCCTCATAATAAAGAGATAAATGAGATTTTACATGGTCCTTCTTTTCCAGGATACGTTTCTTTATGACTGCATCTGTATTATCACTCGAAAGGGTTAACATTGTAGAAAAACGACCTTTAATCTTCGAGAAATCCCTGCCTTTAAGTTTTGTAATTGAATCTATAGCTTCCTGTGAAGTAACAACTATCCAGGCTTTACCGTTAAGCATTCTTCCAAGGTCTTCCGTAAGGGTCTGAAGATTGAGCATAAGATCTGTATTATCGCCTATATACTGTCCTATTTCATCTACAAGGAATATGACCCTGTGGTCTCCTCTTGAATTACAGTAATCCATAAGGATTCTGGCAAATTTCTCTATACTCAGGGTGTAATTCTTTTCTCCCGTGTCGTACCACTTCCGTGCAGCTTCTTCTGACATGTCTGTAGATTCTGTCAGAGCTTTCACTATATTATCACTGTCAAAATAGAAGGATTCTCTGTTTTCTACCCAGTCCTGACCTGTAATGGCTTTATATTTATCTTTGAATAAAGAATACTGTCCTCTTTTATCAAGCTGTCTTTCCAGGTCGGAAAGCCAGGGGATTTCTCCGCAGTAACCCTGCATATCATTAAAGACCTTCATGAATACTCTGACTATGCCTTCCTTATCTGACTTATTAAGGGCATCGCTTTTTGAGTCTATATTAAAAAGTATTACATCTGTTGTCCCTTTTGTAATAGCTCTTTTTATATCCGAAAGAAGCATTTCGTCCTGAAATTTGTCCTGAAAGAACTGAAGAGAAGTTTTACCGTCTACAGTCTTATTGGCCAGAAGGTAAGAGAGGATTTTGATGAAGTGAGATTTACCGCTTCCAAAGAACCCTGATACCCATACACCTATTTTATCTGTCTTATAGTCCAGGGATTTTACATAGGAAGAGAAAAAGTCATGGAAATGTTTATCCATTTCTTTTGTCACCACATATTCATCAAGTTCCTGATAGACATTATCGTAGTCATCCTGTTCCACCTTGATTACACCGTTTATGTTTCTGTAGATATTTTTATAAAAAAGGTCTTCGATTTTCATTTGATTATCTCCTTTGTACTGGCAGTTCAGCATTTCAGCATGTCAGCTAAAGTAACTGAACTGCTGAATTGCAGACATGCTGACTAGCTGACCAGTTGAAATGCTCTATAATAATTATCATCTCTGAATTTGCCGAATAACTGCAGCTCTATCTGATTGTATTTGCCGGGAAAGAACATTATTACAGGAATGCTATCCAATACGGAATGAAGATTATTAAGTATGGTATGGGAGCGCACCAGCGGCCAGACTTTCCCTATACCTGTAAGGAAAATAAGATTATAACCTTCTATCTTATCCTTAATGATTTTTATAAAATTTTCAGGCTTCAAGACAGGAGATAAGGCCTTCTTTAATTCCTTATCTCCTCTGGCCTTTTCCATGGCGATTACCTTATCAAATATCTTCTTACTTTTAAGGATTTCAAGCATAATTTTATAGAGATCTATTTCTACAGGTTTTATATCAGATTCAGACAGATGTTTGAAGATATATTTAATATAATCCCTTATAAACAATTCATCTTCAGGAGGATAGTCGAAAATATAAAACCCCAGTTCATTACCGAGGCCTCTGTTTTCCATGAATTCCTTTGTTTTAATCTTAGGAAGGATTTTCTCTAAATTCTCTCTGGTTTTCATTTTTCTCTCCTTTTTAGCATGTCAGCTAAAGTAACTGAACTGCTGAACTGCTGAACTGCTGAACTGCTGAACTGCTGAACTGCTTCTTTCTTATTAATATTCTATATATACAAAAATATTCCTACGTCCCGTAACGCGTTACGGGAGCTTATACGACTCCCCTACGGCAATTTGTTAACAACATGTTAACCTTTGGCTTAAATCATCATAAACACTTTACTTTTAAAGAATTTATTTTATAATATTATTAACACTCTAACAGCAAAGGGGACATATTCATGTCAGATATAAAAACAGCTTATAATGCACATAGCGCAAAATCGGTTTCTTTATCCGGTTCACAGAAGAAAATTTCAAAAGCACCGGAACAGATAGATACCTACAAACCTGGAGAAGTCACTCCTCCGCCTGCTACAATAAATCCTGAATTAATTGCCGGGAAAACCAGGCTTGCAGAGATGGGTATAAAATTTTCATGTCCGTCAGAGCTTATGACAGACCAGGATCAGTTGCAATTAATGAAAGGCCTTGAATCGGTTGTGGCTAAAATGCCGAAGGAGAAAAGGCCGGTAAATCTGCCTCTGTCCGTAGAAGCAAAAGATCCGAACGGAAGAGCGGCAGGAAGATATTCTCCAATGCTTAAAGATATTGTAATATACCGCTTTACAAAAACAGATAAACCTTTTCCTGTTCAGACAATGATCCTTACTTCAGTCCACGAATACGGTCATGCCACCCATGATGCATTAAAACCTGATGTAGAAGGAGAAAGCCCCTATCCGCCGATTTTAGACTCTAAAGGCAGAGATATAACGGTAAGAGCAGACACGTTAGAAGCAGATGCAAAGGCAAAGGGACATGATCCCGATAATATAGCAGATGATGCTACAGGAACGGTATGGGACAGGTGTGATGCCTACGTAGAATCCCATCCCTGGATGAAAGACGGCGAAAAGGCAGAAAAATATGCAAGGAAAAACTTTAAAGAACATTTCGCCGAAACCTTCAGAGAATATATTGCTTACCCGCAGAGATTTAAAGATAAAATTGCTTCTATGGAAAAAGAACTGAAAACCCTGGCTCCTGACAGTGAAGAAGCTAAATATGTAAGCGAATCTATCGATATAATGAAGGAATCCTATAATTATTATAAAGAGCAGATCTTTAACGGATATGAATTCCCGACTACTACCAGGAGTGTCGACTACAGAAAGATAGATCCAGAATTCCTACAATACGAAGAATAATGTTTTAGCTATCAGCAGCCAGCTTTTATGGACATTATGAATTCTGCTTTAAAGAATTTATAACGGTCTGGCTGCTGAACTATTCTGCATAACAGGAGCTTTTTTATGTGCAAAATATGTATTCTTCTTCCCTGTGAAGAAAAATGGATCTGAAGAGAGAACTCGGACTCAGGGATCTAATACTTTTTAATATTGCCGCCATTGTAGGACTCAGGTGGATTTCAAATGCAGCGGCAGGTGGTATATCTTCCATTACACTCTGGCTACTGGCTGCTCTGTTGTTTTTTATACCACAGGGGCTTACAGTAATGGAACTATCCCGCATATATCCTTCTGAAGGCGGCATATACCAGTGGGTCAAACATGGCTTCGGAGAATTTCATGGTTTTATATGCGGATGGTGCTACTGGACTTCCAATCTCATATACTACCCTACACTTCTTATATACATGGCAGGTTCGTCTGTCTATATATTGGGAAACTCCGCTCTTTATCTGGAAAAAAACAGACTTTATAATCTCATATTCTGCCTTGTAATCCTGTGGCTCGCCATAATACTGAACACTGTGGGCATGAAAACAGGAAAATGGGTTCAAAATCTCGGTGCTATAGCTACATGGATGCCTATAGTAGTTCTCATATGTGCAGGCTCATTTGTCACATGGAAATTCGGCTTTGCCAATCCATTCTCCTTTAAAGAGTTTATTCCTGATTTCGGAAATATAAAAATGATTGCCTTTTTTTCCACCCTCTGTTTCGGCTTTGCCGGCCTTGAGCTTGCCTCTGTCATGGGCGATGAGATAAAAGAACCGGCAAAAAATTTACCGGCTGCCATCGTTATTTCAGGTATAATGATAGCCTTTATATATATAGCAGGTACGTTATCCCTGCTGGCTGCTCTTCCCGGGAAAGAAATAAGTGTTATAACAGGACTTCTTCAGGCAATAAAATCAGTGGAATTAAAAACAGGATTTCCCATCATTACGAGTATTATTGCAATTTTTATCGTTCTTGGCGGAGTGGGAGGTACAGGGGCATGGCTCTCTGGCTCTGCAAGAATTCCATTTGTAGCAGGTATTGATAATTTCCTTCCTTCTTCTTTCGGCAAGATTCACCCCACATGGCATACTCCTTATGTGGCAATCCTTTTTCAGGGAGTTATTTCTTCCATATTTATTATCATGGCCATTGCAGGCTCAACTGTTAAAGAAGCCTACACACTGCTTGTAGATATGACAGTAATTGTAACCTTTATTCCCTATGTTTATATGTTTACATCTCTCCTTATAATAAAAAAGAAAGAAAAATTTGCAGGAGGCTTAATTCCGGGAGGGATAGCCGGTATATGTATCGTATCTATTACAGGACTGTTCATTACACTTTTAAGTATGTTTTTCAGTTCCATACCTCCTGAAGGAACAAAAAATTCACTCCTCTATGAAGGGAAATTACTGGGAGGTTCAGTACTATTTATATTAATAGCAATGTTTTTCTATTTCAAAGGAAAGAGAATAAGGAACCATCAGTCAGATTTTATGGAATGACAGTTAAATGTCGGAAAGGAAAAACACATTGACAGACAAAATTCCAGACAGTCGTTATGAAGTAATAAAGGAACTGGGAAGAGGCAGCACAGGCATAGTGCTTCTCTGTTATGATACTGTGGAAAAAAGAGAAGTTGCAATAAAGATGCTATCAGATGATGATGTGCCGGAACATACTCTGAAAAGATTTCAAAGAGAAGCTCTGTTGATTTCAAGACTCCATCATCCAAATATACTGTCCTTTTACAGATTCGTTCAGAGAGAAAAAAACAGTTATATTGTTACGGAATATGTAAAAGGCATACTGCTAAAAGAATATTTGAAAGCTTCTCCTGTTCCGATGGATTGCCTTCTGAAATCGTCTATCCAAATCTGTTCTGCTCTGAGTCATGCCCATTCAAAAGGCATAGTCCACAGGGATATAAAACCTGCCAATATTCTTGTATCTTCGGAAGGAATCGTAAAAATAACAGATTTCGGTGTAGCAAAAGATTTGCTGAATAAACTTCCCAGAATTACACTTAAAGGCTCTCTCATAGGTACCGTAACCTATATGTCTCCGGAGCAAATACTCGGCCATGAAGTGACTCCTTTGTCAGACCTTTATTCTCTCGGTGTAACTTTATATGAACTTTCTACAGGTTCTCTTCCATTTAAAGAAGAAAATTTCACCGCCCTTCTTATGCAGCAAACCACTGCCACTCCAACCGCTCCATGTAAATTAAATCCCGACATAAGTGAAAATTTTCAGAGTATTATAATGAAATTACTGGAAAAAGCTCCCGAGAAAAGATATCCTTCTGCTTTATCTGTAAGAGAGGCTTTAAATACAGTAATAATAGAAGAGAGGAGCAAAATCTCTGCCGTAAAAACAACAAAAAACAATAAAGAAGAAACAGATATTATCTTTAAAAATCTTGAAGGGAAAAGACTTTTTCATCTTGCAAAAACCTTCAGAATAAACGGAGAAATACCCAGAAGTATGAATTGTCTCAAAAAATCTATGGAACTTTTTCGTGAAATAAAAAATTTTAATTCTGTCCTTCAAACACTTCTGGAAATAGAAGATCTATATAGAAACAGGTTAAATAATATAAATAAGGCGATGGAGATATTAAAACAGGCAATAGAAGAAGCTGAACACGCCGGGGATTGTGCTGCTATGGCCTTTCTTTATGCCAGACTTGGCGAAGATATATATGAACATACTTCCTGTGAAGAAGAAAGTAAATATTATCTGGAAAAAAGTCTTTCCATGCAGAAAAATCCAACCAGTTCATCTGCAAAAATACTCTATATGCTCGGCACTGTACATTTCAATGAAGGGAATTTGGAAGAAGCTGAAAAATGTTTCAAAAAATTACTTGCCATATCAGAAGAAAAAGGGTTAAAAAAAGGAATAGTAAAAGCTCATACAGGAATAGGGAAAATACATCTATTGACTGATAATCTTATTTCTGCGTTGGAACATTTCCGGCAATGTATCACTGATGATATGTCACTTAAAGCCGAAAGTCTGACAGGATTAATAGACACTCTGATTAAAATGAACTTGATAGAAACAGGCAGCATATATATAAAAGAATTATTGATTTTATCCGGGAACATCCAGGAAAAAGTACAGGTAGGCATAATATTCAGAACTCTGGGCAAGTATTATATAAAAACCGGAGAAAGAGAAAAAGGTGGAGACTATTTATATAAAAGTGTAAAACTTCTGGAAAATACAAAGAGGTCTTATGATATAGCAGAAAGTTTATATGAACTTGGTACGTTTTATCTGGAAAATTTTTTAAAGAATAAATCGACAGTTCCGGAGGAAAAAGAAAAAGCAATAAAAAACATTGAAAAGGCAAAAATGTTATTTACCTGCCTGAACAATACCGGGAAAGTTGAAGATTTAAATAATATGCTCAGAACAGTGGGAGCCATAAAAAGTGAAAAGTGAAGGGAATAACTGGTAACTACTCACTGGTCACTGCTCACTGGTCACTGTAAATTATCCTTCTATATCAAGCATATCTCCTCTTACCTCTGCAGATTTTAAATCCCTGTCTCTGGAACCGGCCTTATCTTCTATTCTCCTCATGAATTCCTGACTGGATTCATCTGTATGAGAGAATTTCACTTCATGGCGGAAATCAGGTCCCAGGTCAGGTACAATCATTCTAGGCATTTTTCTCAGTTCTTTTTCCTGAATCAGTCTTTTTCTTTCTCTTTCTTCTTCTTCTTTTTTAGTTTCCTTAAGCCTTTTCAGAGCTCCCCCCATGGTAGCCATAAATTTCTTCTGTTCCTCCGGGTCAACTCTGTCTTTTTTATTCTGTAACTGAGAGGAATATGGTTTCTGAAGTGATGTCCTGGATGAAGATACGGGATTTATAGAGCTTCCTGTGGAAGCTGAAGGATAAAATAATTTCTGTCTTCCTTTTTTCATTTCCTGTTCCTCCGTTAAAACCAGCTATAACCTTCTTCCTGTATATCAATCTCTTCCATGGTCAGATTTTCTCTGAGCATTTTAAGTGCTCTTGTATGGAGCTGTGATACCCTCTGCTTGGTAACACCTAAATGAGGCGCAATCTGTTCAAAGGTCATTCTCTTAAAATAATGGTATTCTACAAGCATTCGCTCCCTTGAAGGAAGGTTTTCCATAGCCTTATTAAGTTCTTCCCTCTGTTCAAGGAAAGCCAGTTCAATAGAAGGTTCTACGCTGCGGTTATCTGATATGGTATCCATAATCTCCATTTCATCTTCATTGGATGAAGATGAAAAAGGCTGGTTAAGAGAAAGTAAATAGGCACAACCCAGATTCGCTATAAGTTCATAAAGCTCGCTGGCACTCATTTCCATAACTTCTGCAAGCTCTTCTTTTGTGCCTTCTCTTCCATGAGCACTGGCAAACTGTACAGATACCTTTTCGAGCTCTCTTGCTTTACCTCTTATCCTTTCAGGAATCCAGTCAAGAGCCCTGAGGGAATTCAAGATAGAGCCCCTTATAACAGGAGTGGCATAGGTTTCAAATTTTATTCCCCTGGTTATATCGAAGTTATTAATCGCTTTAATAAGTCCGAATATTCCGTCACTTACCAGATCTTCAAATTCGATGGTACTGCTCACACATCTATTGACGCGACCGGCTATTTTTTTTACAAGAGATAAGTAATGTTCTATTAAGGCATCTCTACTGTCTTTATCTTTTTTTTCATTAAACTGTGCCCAGAGTTCTCTTACTTCATCATCCATTGTAAAGTCTGCCTTTATTCAACAAGCTTTCTGTCTAAAATATTTGACTCACAAATTTTGCGTAAACCTCTGTTAAGGTCTTAATTGCATGGTAAGTTTACATAAAAGAGATTATACTTTCGAAATTTTCACGATACAGGCTTTTATTAATAAAAACTCTTAATAAAGCCTAAAACTACAGTAGCCACCTTCATTGTTTGAAGGTGGTTTTTACTCTGTAGTTTTAAGAGAAAAATCAAAATATCAGATACTCAGCGTAAACCATAATATCATACCCGGTAACGCAGGGAAGGAGACGATTAACTCAATAAAAATTACAATTTTTTACCTGAATCCTTCATCTGCTGAAACATTACAGCAGCAAGACCTATGCCACCTTCCTGGGCCCATGCCTTGGAGCGTTCTCCATCCAGCATTTCATTGAACATTTCTCTGTCTTTGGTACTTCCGAACATATCTTCTTCTTCTGCTTTTGGTCTCATCTGTTTGAACATCTGTCCGATGAGAACTGCTTCAAATTCCTGACACTGTTTCTTTAAAGCCATATCCTGTGTATGCTGTGATGGTGCATTGGCTGCTACAGGTATAGAAAAAGACTGCTGCCCGATCGGTATCTGAGAACCATTATTCATATTTAACAGTGGACGATCAATCTGCATATTTAAAACCTGCCTTTCTTAAATCGTGAGAGGTGAGAGGTGAGAGGTGAACAATCCCTTCACCCTTCACCCTTCACCCTTCACCCTTATAAATTATTTCTTAAGTTGATTGGCCAGTTTCTGCATCTGATCTGCTGACTGGACGCCCTTCTGGTTTATTTCATAAGCTCTCTGGGCTTCAATGATACTGATCATTTCTTCCACTACATTGATATTGGATTTTTCCAGATAACCCTGAGCTATGCTACCCATATTGTTTTCCCCCGG
Organism: Bacillota bacterium; assembly: GCA_029555925.1. The sequence continues at coordinate 29,944 of JAKPQU010000362.1, read as the reverse complement.
TTTACCTTTCTGGGCAGGACCGGATGCATTGGTAGACTGATATTTATTTGCTCCTATTGCTTTCAATCCCTGAGGATTTACAAAATCTACAAGCATTAAATTGCCGATCTGTACGGGCTCTTTCTGGCCTGACAGTACAGCAGTAACTGCTCCGTCTTTATCAATCTTAACATCAGTAGCTCCCGGAGGAATGGTAACTCCAACGAGATCTCCGGTAGAAGTAACAAGCTGTCCCTGTGGATTTACACTGAAAGAACCATCACGTGTATAGGCTTTACTTCCATCAGGCTGAATAACTTCAAAGAAACCATTGCCTTGAATGGCAAGATCAAAAGGATCATTTGTCTGGCTCATACTGCCCTGGCTGAAACTCTTTTCTGTTCCGGTCTCTCTTACACCCATACCTATCTGAGCACCGGCAGGATTATTTTCTCCACCTTCATTCAAGTTGGCATACATTAAATCCTGAAAATTCACTCTACCCTTTTTAAAACCGGTAGTATTTACGTTTGCGAGGTTGTTGGATATAGTATCCATGTTTAACTGCTGGGCCATCATACCAGAGGCTGCAGTATAAAGTCCTCTCATCATATCTGTTCACTCTCCCTCCGAATTTTTTAAATTATTCAGATAAATTTTTCATCTAAAACTTTACGCCAATTTATACCTTTAAATTATTTAAATAAACTCTCTCTACATAATTTTCATCTAAAACTTCATTTTACATTAAATAATGAAAATTCCTGTACTTTTAAATTATTAACCTGCTCTTCCGACTTCCTGAATTGATTTCTGTAGCATCTGATCCTCTGCCTGTATAACCTTTTCGTTTGATTCATAGGCACGTTCTACATCCATCATTTTAATCATTTCTTTTACAACACTTACATTTGACGTTTCAAGGAAACCCTGCCTGACCTGTGGATTGGCACAAATCTGTCCTACATTGGTCGGGTTCTTTGGCATAAATGCATTGCTTCCTGTTTTATAAAGATCATTTATATCATTGAACTCGGTAATACGAAGTCGGGCAATATTTTCTCCGTCTACTGCCACATTCCCTCTGTCATCTACCTTGAACTGTTTTCCCTTGGGAATTCTGATAGGGCCGTTAAAGCCAAGTACTGAAGAACCATCACTTGTTACAAGTAATCCCTGATCATTAACCGCAAAATTTCCATTTCTCGTGAATTTTGTTTTTCCATCTGCTCCCTGTATGGTAAAGAAACCTTTATTTCCAAGGGCCAAATCTGTATGATTTCCTGTTGCCTGCATTCCGCCTGGAGCAAATTTTGTTGCAGTCTTTATAGCTACTGTAGGAACACCGTCCTGTACACCTCCTACAGCTTCATAACCTTCATTTCCCATCTGGCTCATCAATTCGGCGCTGAAAGATCTTGTTACTCCGGCAGACCCCTGAAAACCTGAAGTATTTACATTTGCCAGATTATTCGAAATAATATCCTGTTGATACATCATTGCCTGCATTCCCTGAGTGGCAATTTTCATTCCATCTAACATTTAGTGACACCTGCCTTTCTGAATTTTACCCTGTGTAATTATACCCTAAAATATTATAGGATGCAATATATTTCAATCCTCACCTCCTGTTATAATCGTCAATTTATTTTCAATTAATTTCTTCATCTTCTTCAAAAACAGCCCTGTCTTTAATCCATTCTTCATTGAGTTGATACAGAAAAATCAGCACTTCAGCTATAAGTTCATACAGTTCACCCGGTATGACAGCTCCTACTTCAAAATCAGACAGGCTCTGAGCCAGATTTCCATCTTTATATACTGGTATCTCACCCTGTTCTGCTACTTCTATTATCTGTTCCGCCGTCTCACCTTTACCTGCCGCCACTATTCTGGGCGCAGTATCATGTTCCGGGTCAAAACGAAGAACTACAGCAACTTTTTCTTTATCTTCCTCTTTCCTGACTTCTTCCCCTTGTATCTCTTCAATATAATCGAATTCTTCATAGTCATCTAAATCATCATATTTACTCACAACAAATTTCCATATTTATATAGTCACATCTAAAGTGGCCAGTTCTGCAAACTCTTCTTCTTTTTTAAGAAGTGTATCAGGAACAGATACAACATTTTTATCTACAACACAATCCCAGTTGCCCACTTTATAGGCTCTATCTCTAAGTTTTTTGATTAAATCCGGCGCTTTTTTATTTATATGCTGTTTAATTTCCTGACGTTCAGTTTCCAGATGAAAGGAAATATTCCTTCTCCAGATATTCATAATTATATTTATGATTCCCATATCTTCAGTCTGTATTGAAAAAACCAGTCTCGTATTCTTTGGATTTACAACCTTCTGTCCGTTCAAGTCATATTCATAATCCAGCATTAAATGAACTGTATGAGAGGAACTACCCATTTTTAAAGGTATCTGAAGATATATAAAATTGTCGTCATCCACTGAAGGTGCATTATTAATAAGTCTCTGAGCTTCAAGATTTTCATCCAGTTCTCTTATCAGTTCTGCTGTTTCTTCCAGAATTTCTTCCTGGTCTTTCGGAATATACCCCCTCAGGTTGGATACCTTATCATTAAGCTTCTGCTTTAATCTGGATAAACTTTTTCTTGCACTCTGTTTCCCGGATTTTTTCATCTGTCCGATATTGCTCTCTTCATCATCTATTCCGACTTCTTCAGCAAGATCCTTAATCTTTTTAGCAAGTTTCTTATCTTTATTTGGTTCAGGAATAAGGTCACCGAACATACTTGCCACCTGACTCATAAGGGTAGACATCATAGAGTCATTAAGAACATGACCGCCTGCTGCCGCAAAAAAGCCTGCCATTTTCTGCAGATTCTCCAGCTGTTTACCAAGCTCAGGGTTTTTGGCAAACAGTGTTTGAAGAGCTTTCGCATTTTCCGGTGTTATCCCCATAGATTTCATTTTCATAAAAACCCCTGCCTGAACGTCACCGTCTGTTTTCTGAGTCATCATAGCAAGAGCTGTTTTTACATCCTGAAGGTTTTCCTTTGTAAGGGGCATCTTAAACTCTAGCAGGCTCTTCGCAAGTTTTAAATTACTTTCTGTCATGGGCATATTGAGTTTTGCAAGATGGGCAGACAGATCTCTCATACTCAGTCTGCCAAAGGCTATATTCTGGCTTACATTGGTAAGTCTTATAGAATATTTTCCGTCTTTTGCAGATAAAATCTGAAAATTACCCTGATTTACCGGACTATCCTGTCTTTTCACCTGCTTTTCCGCAGGTCTTTGCCCCTGTTCTCTTACCTGTTGTTCCTGTGGAGCCTGCTTACCTGTAAAGGTAACCTTTTTATCCTGGGGAGAAACGACAGACTGCTGCTTTACTGTTGAAGTTGTTGTCGGCTGAATAGATGTAGCCCCCACATTACCGACTTTAGCCATTTCTTTTCTCCCCTTTCTATGAAGAAATTACCGGGAAACTCCACTTTTTCAATTTTAATTATATGCACGTAGTATTAACACATTATTAACAGAATGTTAAATTTATGTTAACATAATGAGGGTGAGTCGTGAGTCGTGAAAAGTGAAAAGTGAGCAGGGGCGACTGACTGTGGTCGCCCAGTACCGGTAAAACACGCATCACCCATTACGCATTACGCATCAGGCGTCACGATGTTCATACAAAATATTGGCAATTTCTGCAAATTCTTCCAGAGAAAAAGTCTCTCCTCTTCGTTTTCCGTTAATACCGGAAGTCTCCAGAAGTCTGTCTATCTCTTCCGATGCACATTTGAACAGAGGCGATCTTATCCAGGCATTTCTTATGGTTTTTCTCCTCATATTAAAAGCAGATCGTACAAGTTCAAAAAATACCTTTTCATCTTTTACATATACAGGAGGCGTATCGTAAAGACTGATCTTTACTATAGCAGAATCCACCTGCGGCTTTGGTAAAAAGAATTTCGGCGGTAAAATACCGGCTATTTCTGTTTTCCCATGGTAATTCGCAAATACGGTAAGTGAACCATATACCTTATTTCCCGGCGAAGCAGTCAGACGTTCCGCCACTTCTTTCTGTATAGTCACCACTATGGAAGAAAATAATTGCTTTTCTTCCAGCAATTCAACAATAATATAATTTGTTATATAATAAGGGAGATTGGCGACAACTTTCCACTTCACACTGCTGTCGAGTAATTCCCTCAGATTGATTCTCTTAAAATCTCCATGAACTATCTTTACATTGCCGCAATCTTTAAATTTTTCTTCAAGTAAAGGTAAAAGCAGTCCGTCTTTTTCCAGCGCTACAACAGAAGCTCCCGTCTTTGCCAGTTCCATCGTTAAATTACCTGTACCTGCACCTATCTCAAATACATGATCCGTCTCTACTATATCCGATGTCTGAACAAGTGTTTCCAGACTCGGGCTATCTATTAAAAAATGTTGCCCTTTACTATTTTTTTTAGGAACAACACCTATGTGCTTCAATTCTTTCAATGTATTGGCGCGAATATTTTCAGTCATATGGTCTCCTTTAAAACTTGATGTATAATGCGTGATGCGTGATACTATAATCGTGACGTGTGACGCGTGACGGGTGGTTCGTAATGCGTGATGCGTGATGCGTATCCACTCACGTCTCACTCTTCACTCTTCACTACTCACGACTCACTACTTGAGTAAATAAACCTTTACAGTTCTTCTTCCGTAATTAATGGCATCTTCATAGGTATCGAAACATAAATCTATCCTGTTTCCTGTTATAGCTGTACCTTTATCTGCAGCAATGGCATAGCCATAACCTTCTACATAAAGATGAGAGCCTAAAGGTATTACATAGGGGTCAACGGCCACAACGCCATATCTGGCAGGAAGTCCTGTAGCAGTATATCCACTGGCACAGGGACCACAGCTTTTAGTACTTGGTTCATAAGCGGTTGCCTCCATAGTAATACAGGATCCGGATTTTAAGGAGCCATGAGATGCCAGTTCCACAGGAGGAGGAGACGGGGGAATATAAGAAGGTTCTACCTTCGTACCTACTAGAACTATTTTATTAACTGGCTCGCAGATTAATTCTTTTTTTATAATATTTTCACTGCTTATTTCATGATTTTTATAGTAAATCTTCCTGGTTTTCTTTATTATACCAACCTGGCCTTCCTGGGCAACTACTTCATCACCTTCCGCTATTGTAGGATCATCTCTGTAAATAACCCTGTAAGGGATTACTTCTCTCTCTGCATATACCCTGTGCTTTACCTTTGTTACGTTTATTTTCATACCATCTGCTAGAGGAGTCTGAGGAACAGGGCAAACCCTGTCTTCTGAATTTAATGCGACACCGTAATCGGATAATAACTGATAAATATATCTTCTGGTGGATTTTATAGTTTTTGGCTGCCTGTCTGCCACAGTGATGGTAATCTTTCTGGCCATTCTGATACATATATAATTATAACCTTCATCCTTGAGCCTGGTAGCAGGTGACGGTTTGACAATATCTTCTTTTGCCAGCTTTATACTTAATTCATGGAGAAATTCTCTTACACTATTTTTACAGGTTATAGTTTTTATTGCTCTGCCATCTACTACGAGAAAAACAGATTTACCTTTGAGGATTTTTATAAAAGTATCTTTTTGAAGAGGGCTATCAAGAGGAGGTTTTACAAAATCTTCCTCTTTTATAGAGATACCTGCCTCTTTAATAGCTTCTTTCACAGTTGCCCTGTTAGTCGAAAAAGACAAAATCGCATCCCCGTATGATATAGTAACTTTCTTATCCTTCCGGAAAAAGAAGGATAACATTGCTCCCATACATATTATAACTAAAGAGAATGCGATAAGGTGAACTTTCATTTTAAGCATCTTCACATGTCCGCCTTATAGCAAAATATTACAATTTATAACAAAAACTGTACATCACCAGATTCTAATTGTGTCTTTATATATATAAATAAATTATCAGCAAGGGGTTTTATTAAAAATCAAAAACTCAAAAGTACTTATTTCTACACAATTTCCATCAAAACAGTCGATAAAAATAGATGGGGAGATTTTTAATTATAAAAGATAAATTTAATTTTGTCAAGTTTCAGAAGGATAGCGCCATGTAGTACAAAAAAATAATCTAAAATAAAAAGGTTTGGAAGGAATTTTTCATAATATGATGAAATTGTTATATGATTATTTGTGTTAATTCAGGAAGGTGCTGGCTGAATATGAATTGTCCTAAATGTGGAAAAGATAACGCCGAAAACAGTAAATTCTGCAGAAGCTGTGGAAATTCCCTGGTATCTGAAGTTCCGGAAGGAGATACAAAATATCTTTATCATAAAAGATATAAGGTCATAAAACCACTTCGCATAGGAGGTATGTCCACAATATATCTGGCAGAAGATCAGAATTTTGACGGCCTTGTATGTGTTATAAAAGAGATGAGTGATGTCTTTAAGGATCCCGAAGAAAGAGAATATGCCATACAGAAATTTAAAGAAGAAGCTTTCATACTGGCCAAACTCAGACATCCCAATATACCTGTAGTCAGTAATCACTTTATAGAAGAAGGCAAATATAATATTGTTATGGATTACATAGAAGGTATAAATCTGGAAGATTTACTTATGGATTCCGTAGTAAAAGGACTTGCAGAAGAAGATGTCATAGAATGGGCTATTCAGATCTGCGAAATCTTAGAATATTTACATGCCCAGGTACCTCCTATTATACACAGAGATATAAAACCGAGTAATTTTATTAAAAGGGAAGACGGGAAAATAATAATAATAGATTTTGGCATAGCAAGAATATTTGAGCCTAAAAAAATGGGAACCCTCATAGGGACACCGGGCTATATATCGCCTGAACAATATGCGGGCCAGATAGATATCAGAAGTGATATTTTTGCCCTGGGTGCAACAATTCATCAGTTACTTACCGGTAAAGATCCCGGTCAGGGAGTACCCTTTGACTTTCCGCCTGTCTGCTCTATGAGACCGGATGTATCAAAGGGTATAGAAGAAATTATTAACAAATCGCTTCAGCAGGAAATGGATAAAAGATACAGGAATACAACAGAAATGAAACAGGCTCTTATGAGGTTAAAAGAACCTGTTGTAGAACAGAGATTTGCTCCTGCACCGGTAGTGCAGATAGTGCCAGAAATGCCGGAGACAACCGCCGGTAAATCAGGTTTAATACCGGAAACAACACCTGCCAGAATATCAGGAGAATCAGACAAGAGAGCAGCTTTAAAAATACAGCCTGAGAAACAGGGGATTATTCCTCAACCTCAACCTATTCCTATCTCTATAAAAAAAGCTCCTGTTATTCCTGAAGTTCCGCCTGATATTCCAATGCCTGACAGAGAGGAAGCATATGATACACCTTCAGAAATAGCAGAAAGTCCTGTCAGCTATTTAAGAGCAATTCAATTGCAGTCTTTTCATGGCAAAGATGCTATAAAAAAAGTACTCTCTGCCTTTGTGGGAATAGATATCGGAAGTGAGAGAATAAAAATACTCTATATGGATATAGATGAAAATTATTTTGTGTATCCTGCAGGAATAGCAGTTGCTGAAATCCCGCCGAATACAGTTCAGGACGGCATTATTACCGACCCGAAAACAGTAGGTCTGTTCATAAAACAGATACTGGCAGGACAAAAAATAAAGGCCAGACGTGCCGTAGTTTCTATACCACAGAAATCTGTTAAAAGTTCCAGTTTTTTCCTCCCTGAAATGGCTCATCCCAAAATGGTGGCCTCTATTGTAGAAGAAGCAAAAAATCATTTTCCTTTTTCTCTTGACAAAGCACAGCTTAATTACGAAATACTTGAATTTTTCTTCCCTGATCAAATAGGGAAACTGAAGATTTTAGTATGGGCAGTTCCTGAAGATGTACTGATGCCTATATATAAGACAATGCAGTATGCAGAATTACAGTTAACGGATACGATGATAGAATCCTTTGCAATAAAAAATGCTCTGGAACTTATATTAAGAGATACTCATAAACAGAATAATGTAGCAGTTGTCAGTATGGGGGCCAGCAGTTCGAGTATTCATATCATACGAAATTCACAGGTATGGCACAGTAAAACCTTTTTCCCGGGTGGAACTGAACTGACCAATGCCATAGCAGATAGAATAAATGTTAATAAAAAACAGGCAGAAAATTTAAAAATTACAAAAGCAAATATGGATATATCCAAAGCCTCCCATATTGATTATGTACTCTTTAAAACCATAGAACCTCTGATCAGTAAAGTGGTAGATGAACTCATATCATCCCTTGATGAATATGAAAGTATCTATGAAGTTAACATCCCCATAGCAGTATTATTATGCGGCGGAACTGCACTGTTAAAAAATGTAGACAGATACATAGAAAAAAGTCTTTCTCTGAGATCCTACCTGTTTCAATTGCCTGTAAGCAAAAAAGTAAACGTCAACAGCGGGTTAATAGAGGAGTTAGGCTCCAGTTTTATGGTACCTCTGGGACTGGCAATAAGTCCTTTCCTTAAAGGTATAGACCCGGCCGAACTGACTAAGGAGCCTTTACCTGAATCTACTTTTGAAGAAGAACAGGAAGAAGAAGAAGATACCAGAAAAGAAAAAAAAGGATTCTGGTCATGGTTTAAATAAAATCGTGAGACGTGAGATGTGAGAAGTGATGTGTAATCACAGTCACCACTCATAATAAGAGAGAGTAATATATAAATGTACTGTAAATCGTGCGGACAGATAATAGATGATACAGGTTCTTTCTGTAAATACTGCGGTTTCTCATCGAAAGAACTCTCCAGAGGCACCCTGCTTTATAACGGCAGATATGAAATAGTAGATATTCTAAAATCAGGTGGCATGGCCAAGGTATATACATGTATTGACCGTAATCTATGCGGTATATATCTCGCTATAAAAGAAATGACAGGTATATTCCCTTCCTATGCGGAAAAAGAAAAAGCCATAGAAAAATTCACGAGAGAAGCCGTACTTTTAGCAAGATTACGCCATAAAGGCTTACCTGTTGTTCATGACTATTTTGTAGAAAATAATAATTATTATATTACTATGGATTATGTAGAAGGATATAACCTGAAGGACATACTAAAAAATAACAACTACAGAGGACTTCCTGCACAGGAGGTTATAGACTGCGGTATTCAAATCTGCAATATACTTGAATATCTTCACTGTCAGTCACCGCCTGTAATACACCGTGACATAAAACCGGCCAATATCATAAAAAATGACAGCGATGGAATAATTACCCTGGTAGATTTCGGTATTGCCGGGCTTTTTGAGAATAATGGAACAGTTAGTATAGCAGCCACTCCCGGCTATGCACCACCTGAACAGCTTACCGGTAAAGCTGTAATAGAAAGTGATATATACGCACTGGGAGTAACATTATATCAGTTACTGACAGGATGCAAAACAGAAGAGCTATGTAAACAGCAATTCAGTTTTCAACCACTCAGTTCCTTAAGAAGTGATATAAATTCCTGTCTGTCCCGGGCTATAGAAAAAGCTACGGAGATAAAAATAAAAAATCGTTTCTCTTCTGCAAAAGAAATGAAAGAGGCACTGATAATGGCACGTGAAGAAAGAGATACAGGAAATGATATTGCAATTCCCGACTGGCTGTCAGGAGATAAAAGAGGAAATGAAGAAGATTTTACTATGTCTTCAACTCATGTTCCCATTTCGCAGGACAGGGAAGAAGACTATGCCAATCCTGGTCCTTCACATGAAAAGGAAGAACATTTACAAAAACTGCTGGGGCTTAATTATAAGTCTTACAGTGAACATATAGAAAGTTCACCTTTTCTGATACATGTACCTGTTCAAAATCATATATTTAAAGGCATTACAGGTATAGATATAGACAGTTCCTTTATAAAATTACTGCAAATCGATAAAGACGGAAAAAATTTCATATATCCTTCAACATATATGCTAATACCGGCTCCAAAAGGTTCTTTTAAAGAAGATATTTTCTATAATCCTGCATCTGTAGCTAAATCTATAAAGAAATTTATAGTGGATACAAACATAAACGTGGAAAATATATATTTTTCCGTCCCACCATATGGGTCTATTACAAGAACTCTTATTGTACGTGCAAAAGATAGTAAAAAACTGTCTCATATAATAAAAGAAGATATATCATCGTACCTGTCTTTTCCTTACAGTAAAGCGAATTTAGAGGTAGAACTCCTGTGCCGTTCCATTCCCGGCAATGAAGGATGTATGAAAATTTTAGTTTCAGCCATCAATAAAGATTTTATAAATAAACTTGAAGCTATCGGTAAAAGCCTTGGAGCAAAATTTAATATAATCCCTGCCCACAGAGCTATGTACAGAACATTACAGATGAGCGGTGCAGAGAAAAACAATACTGCAATTGTCAATATAGCCGGCAGTCATACAACTATTACAGTTATCAGAGACGGAATGATCGAACAGACAGGTTCCTTTAAAGGAGGTTTTAACGATTTCGTGGCAGACCTTGCCAGAGGTAAAGATATTTCCCTGAACAAAGCACGGGAATTAATCGGAGATGTAGAAATAGATATAACCAGGGCAGATGAACAACATATGAACCTGTTCCATATTATAGTTCCGTCTATAAGAGAGTGGATTACACGTCTTATAAAACTGTTCAGTTCATTCGGAAGTAATTATAAGTTAAATAAAAATAATTATTCGTCACTGTTCCTCTGCGGAGAAGGTGCGACTATAAAATGCTTCAATACCTTTATAGGGAATCAAATCGGCATTAAATGCCATAATTTCATAATGCCTGAAGGTGAAAAGAATAACAATTTCCCGGAAGCATATGCTCCTCATTTCATGACATGTCTGGGCCTCTGTATGGATAATGTTTATAAGGATGGCCATCATGGAGAAAGAATAGAAATAAAAAACAGTTTACTCTCATCTTTATTCGGATATTAAGAAAAGTGCTCGCCAGTATAGTTATAAAATTAACACCGAAAACTTCAAAGATTATACTCCCCTGTGCCGGCGGAATAGAAATCAGATCATTTTTTTATAATCTTCTTTCCGGTAAAAATACTGCCCTTTCTGACAGGCTTCATAGTATGACAGGCCCCAAACCGTTTACAGTATCTCTCGTGAACGGTAAAAAGAAAATCCTGAAAGATCGTATGATACTGGATGAAAAAAATCTTTACTGGTTCCGCATAACAGTCCTTACAGAAGAAGTTTTCCATGCTCTTACTGCCGGCCTTTTTGGCATGGTTGCGTCAGAAGAAACGGTAAAATTTTATGATAAAGAACTGATTATAAAGGAAGTCTGTCTTTCTTCTGATGAACACTCAATGGCAGATGTAACTGATTATAAAAATTTAGTGGTAGAAGAAGAAAAAAAATCTTTTTCTCTTTCTTTCAAATCTCCCACTGCTTTTATCTATGGAAATGGTATTATGCCATTGCCGCTCCCTTACAGTATGTTTCGAAGTTATCTTGTCAGGTGGAATTCTTTTTGTCCACCGGCATATCATATAGATGAAAAAATATTAAAAATAATAGAAAAATCTCTGTTCCCTTCCAATTATTCTCTTTCTACGAAAATCCTGGACATGAAAAATTTTAAGATGTTAGGGTTCGTCGGTGATTGTACCTTTGAAATAATAGAAAAAATTTCTCCTGAATCTCTAATGAATATACTTGCTCTCGTAAAATTTTCTTTTTACGGAGGCACAGGGGCAAAGACCACAATAGGCATGGGACAGACTGTGCCGATAACAGGTAATGTTACTTGAAAAAATTTTTCAGATAAAGTATAATAAATGTATAAAAAGTTAAAAAAGGGGGGATTATAATGGGTAAAGGTAAAAGTATTATATTTTCTCTGGTAATTATCCTGGTTATATCAATATCCATGGCAGAAGCAAAAATACCTTCTGATATGATAAATCTCAGAGGAGCGGATATTTTACCTTCACAGAATGTAAATATATCTCTCAACGGTCGTAGAATGCACATAAATCTGGTAAAACACGAAGGTATAATCTACAGTAAAATTGACAATTTTATCACTCTCTTTGGCTGTTCCTGCAGTTATGACGAAAGCCGGCAGATTATAAAGGTAAACGATGCCGAACTTCCAATCTATTGCACGGGGTATGGTTCCGAAAACGGGAAAACTATCGTATATTTACCTGTCCTTCAGACTCTGAATCTATTGAATATAAGATATATCTACAATGATCTTTACGATAAAGAAAGACTCTCCATAAGAACAGATGAATTCATAGATTACAGAGGTGTTTCTAACTACCAGAATGTCATAGCCTACGGAGGAGGTTATGGAGGTTACGGTGGCTATGGAGGTTACGGCGGTGGCGGTTACGGTGCTGTAACATCTGTTCCGGACCTTGCAAATATAAACAATTATGACACAAGAGTACTCGGCCTCGGACTGAGACCCATGTATTTCAATACAGGATGGCGTAGTGGAAGTATATATGGTTCCTGCGGATCCATATATAGCCCCGGTATGTATTCCTCTGGCTCTTACGGATGGTAGAGTAAGTGAAAAGTGAAAAGGATATACTATCCATTCACTTTTCACTTTTCACTATTTCTTTACCAGTAAAACAAAAATCTTCTTCTCATTTACTTCCAGTTCCGTCCCCTCTTTTATATCTTCACAGTCTTTTAATTCCACACAGAGGGTTTCAGTCCTGATATAATCGGAAAAGGCATTAAGGGTATTCTTAAGTCTTTCGTCAGTCTTAAAGGAAATCTCTATCCTGTCATCTACTTCAAAATTCATTTCTTTTCTGAGATTCTGAATCTTCCTTACAAATTCCCTTGCTTCACCTTCTCTGATGAGTTCTTCCGTAAGGGTTGTGTCTATAGCGACACATACATCCCCCTCTTCTGCCATAGACAGGTTTTCTCTGGGCTTTCTTACAAGTTCTATATCTTCTTTTTCCATATTTACAGCAGAACCATCGGAAAGAGTCAGAGTAAAAGTATCATGTCCCATGATCTTCTCTTTTATTTCGTCTGAAGAAAGTTTCTCCAGAGCCTCTTTAATCTTCGGCACATCTTTTCTGTATTTTTTCCCGACAACCTTGAAATCAGGTTTTACTTCATAAGAGAAAAGACCTTCCGAGTCAGATGCCCATGTTACCTCTTTTATATTTAACTCTTCGGTGATCTGCTCCACCAGACTGGAAAGACCTTCAGAAGGAGATAGATTTTTTATAATAACTTTAAGTTCTCTCAGAGGTTGCCTCACTTTAAGAGATGCCTGATTTCTTGCATAACGGCCGAGACTTACTACCTGCTGAACTATTCTCATATTTTCTATGAGTTTCTCGTCAATAAGCTTTTCATCTGCCTCAGGGTATGTTGTAAGATGAACACTTTCCGGTGCAGATGGGATAGCTTTTCTTACTAGGTTTTGATATATATATTCCGTAAGGAAAGGTAACGGCGGTGCAAGCAATCTTATGATTGTAGTGAGCACCTCATAAAGGGTGAAATAAGCAGCGTTTTTATCTTTATCATTTTCACTCTTCCAGAATCTCTTTCTTGAACGCCTTATATACCAGTTTGACAGGTCATCAATCAGTTCGTCAACAAGTTTCATAAGATAGAGCACATTATATTTATCCAGATTTTCTCTGCCCTTCTTTATGACAAAATTCAATTTGCCTATCATCCATCTGTCCAGCAGAGATCTTTCTGCTACAGGCAATGGAGTTGTATCAGGATTAAAATTATCCAGTTCCGCATAGGTAATAAAGAAACTATAGGAATTCCAGAGAGTAAGCAGTTTTCTTTTGACTTCCTCTCCGAAGCTATAGCCAAAGTTCAAATTATTAAATGGATTATGAGAGGCAAAAATATAGCGCATAACATCTGCACCCATTATTTCTGCAGCCTCATCAAACCATATGGCATTTCCCTGGCTCTTATGCATATCCTGGCCTTTTTCATCTTTCACAAGGGCATGACCGAGAATAGTCCGGAACGGTTCACGATTCTCCATAACAGTGCTCATGGCAAGTAGAGAATAAAACCAGTTTCTGAACTGTCCGGGAAAACATTCTGTAATAAACTCCGCAGGGAACCATTTTTCCCAGTAAGCTCTGTCTGTGTCATAATGCATTGTAGAATAGGGCACTATTCCTGCATCAAGCCAGGGATTTCCAACATCTTTTATACGGGAAGCCAGAGCTCCGCATTTTTCACATTTTATCTTTATTGCATCCACCCAGGGTCTGTGAGGACTGTTTCCTTCAAATTCACTCCACCCTTCCACGGCTTTTTCTTTCAGTTCCTCATAACCGCCTATAACATCAAAATGACCGCAATTACAGAAAAATATGGGAAGTGCAAGACCCCAGTAACGCTTTTTGGAGATACACCAGTCATGCATATTTTTCAGCCAGTCCAGTTCCTGATTGAGGCCGAATTCAGGAAGCCATGTAATCTTTTTTGTTACATCCATTATCTTGTAACGTAATTCATCCATACGGATAAACCATTCGTCTACAAGACGGAACACAAGTTCTTCACCGCATCTCCAGCATACAGGATAACGATGGGTATAGTCTTCGAGTTTATATAAAATTCCCTTCTGTTTTAAATTTTCAAATACAAAGGGAGCTGCTTCTGCTGCTCCTTTACCTGTAAGGAAATCAAATCCGTCTACAAAGAGACCGCACTCGTCAAGAGGTGCTATAACAGAAAGAGAAAATTCTTTTCTCAGGGAAAAATCTTCTTTACCACAGCCCGGGGCTATATGGACTATACCGGTTCCTTCTTTCTCCGTTATTTCATCCCATGTTATAACCTTATGAATAACACCTTTCTGTGCAGGCAATTCGTCAAAAGGCCCTTTATATTTCAGGCCAAGCAGTTCTTTACCTTTAAAACGTTCCACTATTTCATAAGAGCCTACAAGTTCTCCCAATTTACTTTCTATAAGATATAAATATTCATCGCCCTGTTTTACTTTTACATAATCAAGGGAGGGATGGACTGCTGCAGCGGTATTTGAGCTTAAAGTCCAGGGAGTTGTCGTCCGTACAAGAAGCGATTCATGTTCCCTTTCCAGCAGCGGGAATTTCAAAAATACACTCTTATGGGTCAGTTCTTTGTATCCTTCCGTTACAATTTCATGTTCCGACAGGGCAGTTCCGCACCGCGGGCACCATGGCATAACATCTGTTCCTCTGTAAACCCAGCCGTGATTATGGCATTTCTTCAAAAAATGCCATATAGTATAATTATTTTCATCGGTCATGGTGTAATAGGAATTATTCCAGTCCATCCAGTATCCGAGCCTGATTGACTGCTCAGTCTGTTTCTGAGAGTATTTTCTTACTCTTTCCTTACATTTCTCGACAAATTTATCGAGTCCGTAATTTTCTATATCCCTTTTGGATTTAAAGCCAAGCTCTTTTTCTACTTCTACTTCCACCCACAGACCCTGGCAGTCGAAACCATTCTGATATCTCATCTGGTAACCCTGCATGGCTTTATATCGCTGGTATATATCTTTATAGGTTCTCCCCCAGGCATGGTGGACACCCATGGGGTTATTGGCTGTTATCGGCCCGTCAAGAAATGAAAAACGTTTCTTTTCATCGGAATTTTTCTTTCTGAGTTTATCAAAAATCTTTTCTTTTTCCCAGAAATCAAGCATTTTGTGTTCCATAGACACAAAATCAAGGTCTCCTACTTTATCAAACATGTAAAAATCCTCCCGGCTGGTAATTAGTGAGTAGTCAATAGTGAATAGTGAAAAATCCTATCCCCTTACTGTTCACTTTAATAATTTGTTAATTATAAGTTCTGAAGTCATTATTGTCAATAAGATAGTGTTTTTTACGGCACGTGGATTCACTGGAGATTGTAATTGCTCATGGTGCCAGGTGGTGGGTGCTGGGCCTTATTAACCCAAAACCCGAAAGCTGCACATCCCACCTGTCACGCGTTACGCGTTACGCGTCACGTCCCTACAGAGGCATAGAAAAATAAAATTTACTGCCCTTCCCCGGAGCACTGTTTACCCAGATTTTTCCTCCATGAGCTTCTACTGCCAGTTTACAGAAGGTAAGTCCGAGTCCTCTGGAACTGCTCATAGATTTCTGTTTTTCATCGGCCTGGAAAAACTTATCAAAAATTTTATTCTGATATTCTTCCGGTATACCTATACCTTTATCTTCAATGCAGAATACAATTTCTGTCTTATCTTCGTTTAAACAGGTCATTATTTTGATATTTTTATTTCTCGGTGAATGACTTATGGCATTACTCACAAGATTTGCAATAACCCTGTAAAGAAGATCCCTGTCTGCCATAAAGCCCGGCGAAGTCTCTAAAAGAGTTATTATCTTTTTATTATCCACATCAAGGAGTGGCTTAAACTCGTCTGAAATCTTTGCTATAAGTTCTCCGATATTTATTTCTGTTTTCTGGAGCCTGAGTTCCTTTTCCTCCATTTTACCTATATCGAGTAAATTAAGTATCATTCTCATAAGGTTTTTACAGCTTACAGAAATCATGTTAAGAGCCATCAATTGTTCTTCATTATAGGCTTCCTCTTCAAGGAACAGTAAATCCACATATCCTGTTATGCCTGTGAGAGGATTCTTCAGGTCATGAACTATCATCTGAGTCAGACTGTTTTTCATTTCTTCAAGTTCTCTGAGCCTTGTATTTTTCTCTTCCAGTTCCAGCACCTGATTCTTTACAAGGCTGTAAAGCCTGGCATTTTTAAGTGCCACTCCTATCTGATCACCTATGGCATCAAGAAGTTTCATATCATCATCGGAGAAAGCGTCAGGTCTGCTGCTGCCTATACTCATTATCCCGACTACTTCTCTTTCTGATTTCAGAGGAACATTTACTATAGATAACAAACTGCCTTTGAGAACAAGAGCATCTGTAAGAGGAGAAGAAGGACCTTCATGGGCCTTTACTGTTCTGCCAAGTATATAGGCTCTGCCATGACTTCCTGTTTCAAGTTTCAGTGACGTCTGTTGTATTTCTTCTATCAATACAGGTGATACACCCTTGAATGCCATAGGAACAAGTTTTTTACTTTCCCTGTCTATTAACATCATTACACCTGCATCTGCCCTTGTCACCAGCAACGCTTTATCAAGAGTGTTGTTCATAATTGACTCAAGTTCCAGTGACTGGTTTACCGCTTTGGTAATAGCATTTATAAGGGAAAGTTTCTCCGTATTAAGCTTACTTTCTTCATAGCTTCTGGTTTTAATCTGATTTATAATAACAGCCATATTCTCTACGTTTTTTGACAGTTTCAAACCATACTGACTTGTCATCAAATCTCTGGCAATCTGTCTTGTTTCATCCAGAAGTTTACTGAAATGGTCAAAATAAATATCTTTCTTCTGACCTTTTAATTCCTCTTCTTTATAGGATTGCTTTATAGCTTCCAGATTAAAGCCACATTTACTGCAAAATTTTGCAGTATATCTGGTTGTATTATCACATGTGGGACAAACAATATATTTTTCAAAATAAGATTTTTCTATTTCCCTTGTCTCTTTAGACATATCAGGTTTTATCCTTTTTGTTTTAGTCTGTTGAAATCTGGTGCCGCAGACTTTACAAAATCTGGCACCAGTTCTGTTATAATTATTGCAGATATTGCAGACAAATACATCTTCCGCCTTGCTCTGTTCCTCCTGTACAGGTTCTCCCTTCTCCCGTGAAATCATTTATATATCTCCTGTTGTGACGCGTAACACGTCACGATCGTCACAAATTATGTATTTTTAACACATCTGAAGCCTGATTGACTGTTATAAACAGATGGTTTTTCCTTGGTTCTGGTAGCACACCAGAAACAATATAGATCCTGGAGATTCCATGAACCTCCACATAAAATTTTAAAAGTACCTGAAAGGGGGCCTTTAGGATTTATCTGAAATCCTTCAGGTTTATAATACCAGTCAGAACACCACTCCCATATATTACCGGCCATATCCATTACACCGTAAGAAGATGCGCCTTCCGGGAAAGATCCGGCAGGTAACGTTCCTCTTCCCTGTTCCATAACCATTATTCTGCCGAGAAGGTCATCTCTATCCATTCTCAAGTTATTACATTTATTCCTGTCCCATTCCTGCCCCCACGGATAGGTTCTAAAATCGGCACCTCTTGCAGCTTTTTCCCATTCGGCCTGAGTGGGAAGTCTTTTACCTTTCCACTCAGCATAAGCGCTGGCATCATTCCATGTTACATTTACAACAGGGTAATTCCTGTAAAAAGCACTGTAATATTTTTTCCACTGACCTTCACTTCTGTATCCGGTTTTATTAACAAACTCTTCATACTGTCCATAAGTGACAGGATATTTATCTATATAATAATCATCGAGACGAACCCTGTAAACAGGCATTACCTGCCATTTTGAACCTAGAAATCCTATCTGTTCTTTACTTCCGAGTTTAACTTCTCCTGAAGGTATAAGGATCATATCATCCGGTGTTCCGGGCATCTGTAATGAGTCTTTAATTTCTACAACAGAAACTTTTTTTTCCTGTACTGAAGAAGGAACTTTTTTTTCCTGTGATGTAACAGAAGGAATAACTGACGAAATATTGTTATAAATCAGTGCCAGTTTCATTTCTTCTGCACAGGAAAATCTATCTTTCACATCAAGAGAAAGGGCTTTCATAATAACTGTTTCGAAATTCCTGGATAAGGCAGGAGAAAAATTTCTTACCGGTTCAAAAGCAAATGGAACCAGCGGAGGCATACCGGTACTTAGATGATGAAGAGTTGCCCCGAGAGCATAAATATCGCTTGCCGGTTCTATCTGTCCTTTATACTGTTCAGGCGGAGCATAGCCCTGGGTGCCTATAACAGTATGGCTTGCATCAGTTTCTGATGCCATAGTTCTTGCTATTCCGAAATCAACAAGTAAAACCTTACCGTCGTGATGACGTAACATGATATTACCCGGTTTTAAGTCTCTATATATAACAGGAGGTTTCTGACTGTGAAGATATGATAAAACATCAAGTATCTGAGATGCCCAGTCTATCAGATTTACTTCAGGCAGTCCCGGGGTGCCCTGATTTTCAAGAACTGTTTCAAGATCTTCTCCTTCTATGAAATCCATTACCAGATAATAAACTCCATGGTCTACAAAATAATCAACGACTCTGGGCATATTGGTATGATGAAGCTTACGAAGCATTTTAGCTTCTTCCTCAAAACGTTTTCTTATATAATCCTGTTCCTGTTGAGAAGAAAATTTAGGCGACATCTCTTTAAGGGCACATTTATCCCCGAAGTGTTCATCAATTGCTTCATAGACAGACCCCATCCCCCCGGACTTTACGGGCCTAACAACTTTATATCTGCCTGCAAGGACAGTTTCATTCTGAAGAGTACATACTTCTTCTGTCAGGGTAGTTCCGCAACGGGAACAAAACTTAGATGCATCTCTATTTTCCGTACTGCATTTCTGACATATTTTAGGCATAAAGAACACCTTGAACAGTAAGACGCAGGAGGTGAGCGATAATCTTCTCACTCCTAACTTCTCACATTTCAATCATCTCTTCTTCTTTTTCTTCTTTTTCTTTTTCTTATTTTTACGGTCATCTTCTTTTTTTAATATTTCTTTAACATCGGAAGTGATGGGCTGGCTTATCTCTTCTGACGGTTTTACTTCTTCATATTCCTTGTCCGGCTCCAATATGTCTTCTTCCACAAACTCTTCAGCTTCTTCTTCCAGATCAAATTCCACGCCGCAATTCTGACAGAAAGCCATATCAAGCCGGTTCAATGTCTGACAGTTCGGGCACAGGTTAAATATTTCATCTTCCTCTTCTTTTTCCGGTAATTTTTTAATAATAGATATATTACCGGTCATATCTTCTGCAGCATTTATAAGTTCTGTTATTCTAAAAGGTCTTGTAGCGAGTAAATCTTCCTCTTCTTCCTGTAAAAATAGCTGTACAATTTCATTGATTATATACTGCCTGAGCTCTTCTCTTGTCATAAACTCCGCACCGCAACTTCTGCAGAATCTGCTTTTAGTTCTATTTAACGTATTACAATTGCTGCATATACTCAATTTTTCCTTTTCAGGCTCATTCTCAAGCTTTAATAATTCATGTCTTTTTTCTGTTCGCGTAATTATTATATTGGATAGAACAGGGAAATTGATTTTATCTACTCTATCAATCAAGAGTTCCCTCAATTTATCTTTTTCATAAGAAATCTTCCAGTCTTCTCTGGTTTCTCCTATCCTGTCAAGTAATTCATCATATAAATAAATAAATCCCGGTTCCTGTATTATAGCTTTTCTGATATTCCTGAGGGCTTTCTGAAATTCACCGTTTTTTGTGTAGATACGACCTAGATTGCTGTAGGCTTCAGCACAATTTTCATCTATACTCAGAGCAAGATTATAATACTTTATGGCACTGTCAAATACTTCCCTGGTCTGATAAATATTTCCAAGACCTACATAGGCTTCCAGATTATCCATATCACGTTCAAGAACATATGAAAAATGTTGTAATGCACCATCTATATCTCCCTGTTTATATTTTATATATCCTGACTTCAAGTAGGCATCTATAGATGAAGGGTTAAGCTCTATGGCTTTATTGAAATAAGGTAAAGCTTCTTCATATTCACCTTCAACAAGGTATATCTGACCGATAAACAGATAAATATCTGCCACATCCGGTCTTGACTGAAGGGTTATTTTATAATAATTAAGAGCATTCTGAAAATCTCCGGAAGTATAATAAATATTGGCAAGTTCATAATTAATTTCAGGGTCTGAAGGATTATATTTCAGAGCTTCTTTAAGATATATAAGAGCACTTGAGAGATCTCCTTTCAAGGTATATTTCCTGCCTATTTCCCTGAGTTCATCTGCTTTAGAAATTACATGTTTTTCTCTGTGCTCTTCCTGTTCAGAGTCGCCGGTATCCCGGTCATCTTCGACAAGAACTATTTCTTCTATTATTTCCTCGTCAGAAGCCCCTCTTTCATCCCCTTCAAAAACTACTATTTCTTCTATTACTTCTTCCTCATAGTCTTCCTGTTCTTCATCTTCATATTCCTCTGTGACTTCTTCTTTTTCGTCCTGTACGGGATAAATTTTATTTATAACTCCCGCTTTATCGAATGGCAGCTGGCGAGAAGTCAGTGCTTTTATAAGGAATGTACTTGCATCAGGAGAAATAGGAGTTCCTCCGTCGTAGGCTTTTTTAATAGATTTTTCCAGGTCTTCCCACGATGTATCGCCTTTAAGTATATATCCTGATGCTCCTGCATTAAAAGAGCTTAAAAACTCTTCTTCTGCAAGAGAAGTGGTGAGTATGACTATTTTACTTTCAGGGGAAATTTCTTTTATACCATTTATAACATCAAGTGGTTTAATATCAGGAAGCTTAAGCTCCATAAGTATAACATCAGGTTTTACTTCAGCAGACATAATACTGCTCAGGGCGTTCTTACCGTTATAAGCTACACCTGTAACAGTGACCCCTTTAAAAAAGGCTGCCACATCTTTAAAATTATTACACATGTCCCTGTCACTGTCTATAATAAAAACCTTTATCAGCTCACCTTTACTTTCCTGACTTACATCGCATATTTTTTGCTCTTTAACTATAAGTTTTCCTGTTCTATATCTGCTGTCTGTGAGACCAAAATTCTTTTTATATGCATTTAGGAGACTCTGCTTTAAAATAGTAGAATTGGTATAACGATTATCTACTTCATATTCCAGACATTTCATTACAATCCGTTCCGTATCTACTGATATATTCGAGTCTATCTTTCTCAGAGGTGTGAATTTAAAAGCTTCTTCAGGAAGCATACCTGCAAGAAGTTCATATATGGTGGCCCCAATGGAATAGATATCACTTCTTATTTCTCTTGCCCCTACATACTGTTCCGGCGGGGCATATCCGTCTGTACCGTAACCTTCTTCATCATCTTCCGGTTCAAAAGCGGCAGTGCCGAAATCTACCAGCATTATCCATCCGTCGGAATCCCTTATAATGAGATTTGCCGGCTTTATATCTCCATGTATAACGGGAGGTTTCTGTTCATGAAGATATTCCAGAATTCTGCATATCTGTATTGCCCATTCTATTACCTGTTTTTCAGGCAATCCTTTTTCTCCGCCATGTTCTTCCAGAATTATTTCAAGGTCTTTACCTTCTATATAATCCCACAAGATAGCAAATATCATTTTCTACAAAATAATCTGTCACACATGGCAGATTAGGATGGCGCAGGTTGGCCAGTAATTCTGCCTCTTTCCTAAAGGGTCTTAATATCTCTTCTTTTTTATCCTGCGGTAAATCTTTAAGACCTTTTCTATATATCCCTTTTATGGCACATGCTCTATTCAATCTCACATCATAACCAAGAGATATACCTCCTACACCTCCTGAAGAGAGGGAAGAAATTATTTTATATCTATCTTTAAGAAGGTTTTTTTCCTCTTTTTTTTCTTTAATTCCAAAAGGGCATCCACATTGCTCGCAAAAAAGAGCTCCATCAGGATTCTCACTGTAACATTCCAGACAATACATCTTGTTTTGACTCCTAGTATATATTCACAGAATAGGTTAATTCTACAATTACTTATATACTTCCTTTCTGAAAAATTCTTTTCTTTTATAATTTCATAAGAAAAATAAAAATGGTAAGAACTTACCATTGATTATTTATAACTATAAAAATTATATATGTCCTGTCAGATGTGATCTCCTGCCATAATTATTTAGATAAATTGCCTCTACGTAATTTGCATCTAAAACTTTATTTTACGCCATTAAAAATGAAAATTCCTCTACCCTTAAATTATTTAGATAAATTGCCTCTACGTAATTTTCACTTTTTGCCTAAAAACTTTTAAAAACCTGTTATACTATCTTCTTTATGTTTCCGTCTTACCGTGCTTTCATCCAGTTCGTCCATATCTTCTTCATTCTCATTAAACCCGGTAATATCATAACTGTCTGCATCCCTGAATCCAGTAATGTCCACATCATCTTTCTCACTGAAATCCATAGGTTTTACCCCTGGCTCCGATGATGGAAGCTGAGGCGGAGGAGCTGCCATAGAACTTATACCGCTGATAACCATTCCGGCTATTGATAATACTGGTCCCATAACGTTACTCTGACAATTAAATTTTATAAAATCCCGGCATATTCTTTCATAACCGGTAACAGAGGAGGATAGAATAAAATGTAAATTATCAGATATACCTCCTTTCTCTATCACTGAAAAACATTTATTACCCCGTATTTATACATTATATATTATATCAGAGTGACAAAAAATTAGCAAGCAGTGAATAGATTATAGAAGAGGAGCATCAGGCAGGCAGACGGTATTTACCTGTTATTCAAATTATTCAGTTTAATCAAAGCAATTTTCTATGAGAATAATAGAAGCTTATTCTTCACTGTTTGCTAATTCTCATATTTGGTTGTGCCCCTCCGGTCATGCCTGTTGGTATGAGCATAAGCAATTAATATTTCAATATGTTATAAACCTGACTAGATAAGGTTTTCTGACTTTTCACTATTCACTTCTCACTTCAGTAAGCGATATGTTTCCCATAATAAGGTTTCCTTTCATTTTGCCGTGGCGAGCATAAAAAAACAGGAGAAAAGCCCTGAATTTATCAGAACTTTCCCCTGTTTTTCAATTTTAAAATTCTAGCACGAGCGGGCGAATTTTTTCATAAAGTCTACAAGTACTTCTATTCCTTCAAGAGGGAAGGCATTGTAGATGGATGCTCTCAAACCGCCTACGGAACGGTGTCCTTTCAAACCTATAAGTCCTGCTTCCTTACTCTGGGCAATAAATTTCTTTTCTATATCTTCAGATGCCATTCTAAATACTACGTTCATGTTGGATCTGCTCTTTTTATCCGTAACTACAGGGCGATATATATCACTCATTTCATCCAGTACACTGTAAAGTATTTCTGCCTTTTTATTATTTACTTTTTCTATTGCTTCGAGTCCGCCCTGTTCTTTTATCCATTTTGCAACAAGATTTACAACATAAATGGAAAATACGGGAGGAGTATTATAGAGAGAATTTTTGTCTACATGGGTTTTATAGGCAAGCATTGTGGGAATATCTTTATTACATTTATCTAAAAGACTCTTTTTAAAGACCACCACTGTTACTCCTGCAGGCCCGATATTTTTCTGTGCTCCTGCATAAATCAAGTCAAACTTCTTAAAATCAACCCTTCTGGAGAGAAAATCTGAAGACATATCGATCATAACAGGTTTATCATTTATTTCTGGAAATTCATGATACTGGGTGCCTTCTATAGTGTTATTTGATGTCAAATGAATGTACTGAGCATCGGAAGACCAGTTGAATTTATCCGGTATATATGTAAAAGCTTTGTCTTCAGAGCTGGCAGATGTATGGACATTACCGAAGAGTTTTGCTTCTTTTATAGCATTTTTTGACCATGTACCTGTATGGACATAATCGGCAGTCTTATCTTTTGACAGGAAATTCATAGGTATCATACAGAACTGGGTGCTTGCACCGCCCTGGAGGAATAAAACTTTGTAATCATCGCCGGAAAGTCCCATTATATGAAGTAAATCTTTTTCCGCATCAGCCAGTACCGGTTCGAATTCCTTTGCCCTATGGCTAATCTCGAGTATGGACATACCCAAATTTGCAAATTCCAGAACACCTCTGGAAGCTTCTTCTAATACTGAAACTGGCAGTATGGCAGGGCCTGCATTGAAATTATACACTCTTTTTAACATAATAGTTAACCTCCTAAAATTTTGTGAACTATGTTCTATTCTAAATATTTTACTGTAAAAGTCAAGGGAGATAGTGTTATTTTACGGCAGGTAGATTCACTTTTACTGAAAATTACACTTGATTTTATAAATCTATTATAGTATATTTCATAACTTATTAGAATTCAAGTCGTCGTGACCCGTAACGCGTGACGCGTGACGGGTTAAATCCCTGCGCATCACGCATTACGTATTACGCATTACGAGGTCATTATTTATGGATAGTTATGAAACTAACTATAAATACAATCTCAAAAAATTTAACTATAAATTAACAAATATTTAACATTTTCATGATTTCCATAAGCAAAAATATATGTTATACTATTTTTATAATAAATTATCGTTAATAATCCTCGCGTGACGCATCACGCATCGCGAAGTAAATGGAGGTTTTGATATATGTACGGCTTTGGAATAGGTTTTTCACCGGTCTGTTCTTCTATGTATGGTTACTATCCGTCTTATGGCTATATGGGTGGTATGTATGGTATTGCCAATAGTATTACAGGAGCAGCTTTATACGGAGGCCCCTATGCAGGTGCCTGTGTGGGTTCTTCTTACGGAGGCATGTTCGGAGCAGGAGTGGGGAGTCTTCTCGGAGCAGGTATTGGCTCCATATTCGGCCCTGCAGGAGCAATAGGGGGAGGCTTATTCGGAGGTCTTCTGGGCGGAGGAATAGGTTCCGGAATCGGTGCAAATTACGGATGGAACATGGGTATGATGGGACGGTATGGATGGTGGTAATCCGGGCAGAATGACCGTAACTGTCAGGTCCTTATACCATAATAAGAGATTTAATAAAAAATTTGACTTTTAAATCCAATACGGTATAAAGGAAGCCTGTAACCGGCAGGCCATGATACCATAATAAAAAATTTGACAGAAAAATTTGACTTTTAAATACGTAAAACTAGGAATTTATGAGATAATTGTCGAAAAATTCCTAGTTTTAGTTTGTTTAATCGGAAAGGCAGGTAAACATATTGAGTGAAGATATATTCGAACTGACCAGATCGCCTTATTACAATGAGATTATTAAGGGCATAAAACTAGTATGCGAGGACAATTTCTCTTCTCCCTCCGTAGCTGAATTACTCGGAAGCATAAAATTTATGGCACAGTTTAATAAAGATATAAAGGACATATACGGACGAAGAAAATTAATACAGACAGATGGAATGATAAAAGAAAACAGCAATATAGAAAAAAATTTTCGCGATATGGATAATATATTATTAAACATGTCAGTACAGATAAAATCCAGACAGAAAGATGCCCTTCTGGAAGAAATGAATAAAGGAAAAGACGTTATATCTTTACTCTTTAAATCTTTTGATGAAATAGAAAGATTTGAAGAAGCAGCTCCGAAATATTCAACAAATCCCATGCTAAATGAACTTATAAGGGTTTCAGAAGGGGTCATTCAGGGTAAATTTCCTGCAGAACCTCTGAGGGATATGCTAGAAGATTTCAGTAAAAAGGTAACAGGAGCCTTTGAAGAATTCAATCTGCTGAAAAAAGCGGCAGAGTCATATCTGGAAGAAGAAATAAATAGAACAGCCATATCCTATGAAGAACTTATAGAAGCCATCAATAAAGCAAAAAAATTCTTTCAGAACAAAGATAAAGGACAGCTAAAACATGCCATGGAACTGATAAAAGAACAGGGAGAAAACTTAATAGAATCCCAGAAAATACTGGAAGCTGAGAAAAAGGAACCTTCTACGAAAAGCTGTCTCAGATGCGGCACTGTTAATCCTGAAGGAACAAAAATCTGCATAAAATGCAAAATGGCCATTCCTGACTTCAGTTCATCACGACCATCATCACAGCTCGACATCAGATTACAGGGTGATGATGTAATGCCGGCCAATGGTTCTCCCATGACAGAAAATATATACAGACTGTCCCGGGCAATAGAGGATTATCAGGCAGGAAATATTACAAAAGAAGCTATGGGTGCTACTATTGAATGGCTTGAGAAAAAAATAGTACAGGGAAGAAAACAATTTGAAGGGCAGAAAAAGAAAAAACCTGCCAGTATACCGGAAAAAGACAGGGCTATAATGGAAGAGATGCAAGAGCTTACAGAAAAAGGCATCAGTGAATTTGAAGATGCAATAAAGGATTTTAAAAATTTCTTAAAAACAGAACAGGAGAATTTACTGAATAAAGGCCTGGAAAAAGCAATAGAAGCAGGAGATAAACTTTATAGAGTACAGACTCTGTTTCAGTCACATCAGAGAAATATTTGAAAGGATTTGAATATTATGACACAGGACAAAAAAGATAAGAAAACATGCCCTTTTTGTGCAGAAAATATAAATATTAAAGCCCTCATATGCAGATACTGCGGAAGTGATTTGCAGAAACAGAAAAAATGCCCTTTCTGCGCCGAAAAAATAAAGATTAAAGCCACTATATGCAGATACTGCGGGAACAATGTAGAGCCCACTCTAGAAGTCACCGGAAAGGAAATCGCCCATAAGGCGGAACAGGCATCAGAGCCTTTACCGGAACATAAGACACGACAGGCATCAGGTACTTTATCGGAACATATAGATCAGGTACTTATGGATAATGCAGATAATCTCGAGCTGTTACTCGAAGAAAAAATGAAACTGGAGCAGAAATTAATGTTTAAAACCAGAGAAAACGAGGAACTGCAACAGAGCCTGATACTTAAAGACCGGGAAAAAGAAGAACTGGAACAAATATTAACAGGGAAAGAAAAAAAAATAACAGAACTGGCAAACAGATTAAAGACTAAAGAAAAAGAAGCGGAAAAACAGGCAGAAATCTTGAAGCTCGAAGAAGAAGGCAGAATAGAACTTATAAATACGTTAAAGGCCAGAGAAGAAGAAGTGGTAGGATTAGAACAGAGATTGAAACAGGAAGAAGAAGACAGAATAGAACTTATAAATACGTTAAAGGCCAGAGAAGAAGAAATGGCAGAATTAGAACAGAGATTGAAACAGGAAGAAGAAGATAGAATAGAAATTGAAAACCGGTTAAGAATTGAAGAAGAAGACAGGATGGAACTCGAACAGAGACTGGATAATTTAAGTAATATTCTCCTCGATAATACGGATAATATTAAAACCCTTATGAAGGAAAAGATGGATCTGGAGAATAAATTAAAATCCAAAGAAGAAGAGAAAACACATCTTGTTGAACTGATGAAAGCCAGAACAAAAAAAGCACTGAAGAAGATTACATCGAAAGATACACAACCGGAGGAAGAAGAAATAACTCCGCCACAACGGCATAATATAAAAGAAATAAAAAACAGATGTCCCTTCTGCATGAAAGAAACCATTTACCATGTCCCTGCAGATCAGTCCAGAAATAATTTAACCTGCAAGAGGTGCGGCATGGAATACTTCTCTAACATTGTTATAGCAAAAGAAATAGAAACCAGTATCATTGAAGATAAGTCCATAAAATTTGTCGTAATAAAAGCTGTTGATTTTTCAGGTAACAGCGAGACTATAAAGTTTGACTATAATGTGTTCAGGACACTGACTCAGGACAAAGACTCACCTGCTACAAATTCTTATGAATTAAAAGGATTTAAATTGAATAAAAACGATGTCGTAGCATTAAATTACATAAATAAAAGGATATTTCTTGTAAAAAACTGTTCCATAGATAAATATATTGTATTATATCCTGAGGTTTAAAACAGGATTTACGCATTTTTGAACAGGACCTACGCAAAAACAGGGTAAAATGAGTCATTGCAAGCTAATTACCGCAACAGGTAAATTTATATGAAAATGATGAAGTTTGCACCTTCACTGGATGTTGATTTTCATATTTGGTTGTGACCGCTCCGGTCATGGCTGTTAGTAACCATTTATCAGCTTCTGCCTGACAGGCTCTTACGAAGAAAAATAATGTGCCTTATTTAATTTGTTTTACAGACAATAAATTAGCCCTTATTTAATTTTTAGTTCTATATAAAAAACTAATTTTTCTTCTCCAGAGCCCGCCAGGCAGAAGCTTTTTACGGATACCATTTTATACTATTTAGCTTTAGACATAGTAGTCTGCCTGCCTGGTGTTCCGGAGAAAAAAATATCACGGCAGCACAGGTATATTTTATTGAATTATAATGTAAAGTAGCATGATATAAGCTGTACCTGTTATAAACGTTCCAGTTTAGATTTTTTTTGGAGGAGCATCAGGC
Source organism: Bacillota bacterium (assembly GCA_029555925.1). The sequence goes on along the minus strand of JAKPQU010000362.1, from coordinate 919 downwards.
AGGCAGACAGTATTTACCTATTATTCAAATTATTCAGTTTAATTAAAGCAATTTGGTATTACCTGTTACGGTACTGAGAGTTGAGAGTTTAAAGTTTTTCAACTCTCAACCTTAAAGCATCAACTTTAAACAATTTGCTTGCAGGGCGTTAAGTTCTAAATGGGTAATAACTTTTGAGGTGGTTAACATATGCTTTTCCAATGTTACTGGCAATCCTCCGGCAAATTACAAAACTATATGGTCTTTATAACTTCTATATTATCTCCATACTTAATAGTTCCGCCCATGAGAATCCTTACAAATATTCCTTCTCTGGGCATAATACAATCACCGACTGTATGATAAATAATACATGGACTGTGACATTCTTTACCGATCTGTGTTACTTCACATATGGCAGAATTTCCGAGTTTTAACTGCGTACCGACAGGTAAAGATATAAGGTCTATACCCTCTGTCACGATGTTCTCTCCGAATACTCCACAGGGTAAATCAATGCCTTTATTTCTCATTTTTTCTATGCTTTCCGAAGAAAGGAGACTCACCTGCCTGTGCCCTGCCCCCCCGTGAGCATCTCCTTTCAAGCCGAAATTTTCCACAAGTATTCCTTCGGAAATTTCTTTTTTTGCCTTACCTTTCTCTTTACTGATGCATACGGCTATTATTCTGGACATAAAAAATTCCTTTCTCTTTTTATTACTGAGTACCGCTACAGGTAAATTTATATAAAAATAATGAAGTTTGCACCTTCACTGGATGTTGATTTTCATATTTGGTTGTGACCGCTCCGGTTATGTCTGTTAGTAACCATTTATCAACTTCTGCCTGACAGGCTCTTACGAAGAAAAATAATTTGCCTTATTTAATTTGTTTTACAGACAATAAATTAGCCCTTATTTAATTTCTAATACTATAGAAA
>JAKPQU010000358.1 GCA_029555925.1 Bacillota bacterium | reverse complement strand
CCAGGGATATAGTTCCGATTATTATTGATTTTTTCATGTCTTTTTCTCCTCCTTGTTTTAATTCATGTCTATTTCTATAAAGACCTTTCTCTGAATATATTGCCCGGTATTTCATTGATTTTTTATCTTACCTTCCGGACTGCGCCGGTATAAAAAAATTTTCCTCCTTTTATCCTAAAGACCGCAGAATACTCCCTCTATAGCTGAAGGCTTAGAGGGAGATGAATGCGGAGTCCTCGAAATATTGACCAAAGCAAACTTTTGGGGTATAATAACATTATCAGACTAGGGCTGTAGTCTGTGGGTAAAGCCCCAAGAAGCCCCTACTATAGCGTAGCTTAGTGGAGGGAGCAGTCACTCTTTATAAACTGTGTAACTGCCATGACCGGGTAGTCATAATGAAGAAGGCAACCGTATTCTTCCCTTCACCCTTCACCCTTCCCATACTTGTAATTTATTATCCCTGGAGAGAATTTACAAACAATCCTTTCCAGTTATTATCATTGGTACCTGACGAACCGATAGTAGCCTGTAACTGATTTACAAAGGTATGAAGTGTAGATTTATCCTCATCGGTAATCTCTTCTCCATTCTCTACTTTAGTCAGAATATTCAGTATATTCTGTGTAGAAGATTCATCGGAAGAATAATTATTTAACGTGTTTACCATTGATTTAAGCATGTCTGCAGGCGGAGGCGGTGGGGGAGGGGGGCCATCTCTTTCATCCCTGCTTCCAGTTCAGCCTCACTTACATCTCCGCTGCTGTCTGTGTCCAGCTTGCTATATATTTCATCAAGCCTTTCTGTTTCCTTCGTATCTGTGACAGTATTATTTTTATTCCTGTTTTTGAGCATTTCCTGCAATTCACTTTTACTTATACTGCCATTTTCGTCTGTATCAAGTTTTTTGAACATTTTTTGAACCATTTCGGTTGGATCAAAATTACTCTGCCCGATACTATTAATCATTATTATCCATCCTTTCTGGTTTTTATTTTATTTATTGAGGAATAATTATAGTTTACTTCAAATTTGTTACAGAATTTTTATTTTTTTGGGATAATATGTAAAAATATGTAATATTTTGTAATATTTGAGGAGAAATTTACAGGGGAGCACAGTAATAACTAATCATTTATAATGTATTTCATAACTTGTTAGAATTTAATCAGGAGTTACACATTTTTGAATTAAAAACATCGATAAACCAGTGTCATTCCCGCGTACGCTGGAATCCACTGTAATTTCACGAAAAAGCTTATGGAGCCACGCTTTCGCGGGGATGACAGACAATTAATGCGTAACTCCTGTTTAATTAGAGTGAAAAGTGAAAAGAATAGGATATTATTCACTTTTCACTAATATAAAATATGATTTATTACTTTTTTAAATCTTTCTAATTCTGCTTCTAATTTAGCGATAAGTCCTTCCAATATCTCTAATTTTTTTTGTTTTCCTGCTACTTCTATTTCCATTACTACTTCTTTTAATTTAACTGCATCGATATTTGCATAGACACCTTTCAGCGAGTGGGCCACATTAATCATTTCATCAATATTATTTTCTTCGAAAAGTTTTCTGAGATTTATTATATTACTATCTTCTATAGTATCTCTTAAAATTTCCCTGGCAAATTCTTCATCTCCATCCAGTCTGATAAGCATATTATTCCAGTCGAAAATTTCTTTACATGACGTTTCTTTCATAACGATATGTTCTTTTTTATCTTTTAACCTAACAAGAGATAGTTCTTTTTCAAGAATCTGGGCGACTTCATCCAGTTTAACAGGTTTTGCTATATAATTGTTCATTCCTGCTTTTATACATTTTTCTCTATCACCTTTCATTGAATGAGCTGTCATTGCAATAACTGGAATATGGTGATTTAGTACTCTAGATGCGGGATTTCTTATAATTTCAGTTGCTTCAAAACCATTCATTTCCGGCATCTGTATATCCATGAGCACAATATCATAAGGTACCATTTCCAGAGCTTTTATAGCTTCTTTCCCGTTCCCCACACTATCGGCAGAGTAACCGAGTTTGCTTAATATACGAAGTGCAACCTTCTGGTTGATGTAATTATCTTCTACAACAAGAACATGATATTTATTCTTTCCCAAGGCCGGTTTTTCAATTTTAACTTTAATTCCTGTATCCTCTGAAGTTTTTTCTTTGTGTAATCTCTGTTTCCCGAGAATTGTGAGAAGAGTATTTAATAAATTTGATTGTTTAATCGGTTTATTGAGACATGCGTCGAAAATAGGTTCCTTATTAATAGAATCGAGTTTTTTGTCCATTGATGTGAGTAAAAGCAAAATAGTACTTTTAAGTTGAGGACTCATTTTGATTTGCCTGGCCAGGGTAATACCGTCCATTTCAGGCATCTGCATGTCTAACAATGCTATTTCAAAAGGATCTTGTTGTTCACATGCCTGGTAAAACTTTACAAGGGCCTGTGTACCTCCGGAAGCTTCATCAAACCGGCAACCCCACATTTTTAAATATTCTTTTAATATAAACCTGTTTGTCTCATTATCATCTATAATTAAAATGCGATATTTTTTTAGTTCCTCTGTTATTGCAATAAATTCATCTACAGGTTGAAGGTTTTTTTCAAATACTGCCGTAAACCAGAATTTGGAGCCTATGCCTTCTTTACTTTCCACGCCAATTGTGCCACCCATCATTTCGGCAAGTTTTTTTGATATAACCAGACCGAGCCCCGTACCTCCGTATCTTCTTGTAGTTGAACCGTCTACCTGAGAAAATGGTTTAAAGAGGCGGTTCATCTGTGCTTCTCCTATACCGATGCCTGTATCGGAAACACTGAACTTTATAGTAACCTCATTGCCTTTCTCCTCTTCCAGTATAATCTCGACCATTACTTCCCCTTTCTCTGTGAATTTTATTGCATTGTTACAGAGGTTTATGAGGATTTGACGTACCTTGCCATGGTCACCTGTTATATAATTCGGAACATCTCTGTATATAAAATAATTGAATTCTATATTTTTTTCATGGGCTTTTAATGCCAGCAAATCCGATGTGTCTTCCATTATTTCCATTATACTGAACTCCGATGGCTCAAGGGTAATTTTACCTGCTTCAATCTTTGAGAAGTCCAGTATATCATTGATAATTAAAAGAAGTGCATCGGCGCTTTTACGTATAGTTTCCGTATATTCAAGCTGCTCTGAAGTCAGGTCGGTATTTAAAAGAAGGCTTGTCATTCCAATAACGCCATTCATTGGTGTACGGATTTCATGGCTCATATTTGCCACGAACTGGCTTTTTGTTCTATTGGCTATTTCAGCCTCTTCCTTGGCCTGCAGTAACAATTGATTGGTATTGATGAGTTCTTCTGTTTGTTTTTTTAACAGTAATTCCATAGATTTTCGTTCTGTAATATCTCTGATTATTCCGATAGCATGCCACTGTTCCTGCAGTTTTACCGATGAAAGAGACATCTCCACATTAATCTCTTTTCCGTCTTTTCTTAAAACAATAATTTCATTACATTTACCTATTGCATCACATGCTCCTGTTTTCTGCCAGGAAGATAAAATAGAATTATATGTCTCTCTATAGGCTGTGGGCACAAGAGTATTCTCCAGGGTTTCTCCGAGAATTTCGATTTCACTGTATCCCAGAATCTTCTCCGCAGCAGGATTCCAGTGAGTCACCAGACCTGAACTGTCTATGATAATAATTGCATCCTGGGCAGATATACTGATCATACGGAAGATTTCTTCACTTTCCATAAGCACCTTTTCTACAAGTTTCCTGTCTGTTATATCTTCTGCCGAACATAAAACATATTCTACATGACCCTTTTCTCCTGATATTGGTATCCTTTTTACAGAAAATAAACTTAATTCTCCTCCTGCCCCTGATAGCCATTCTTCCCTGCATATAGCTGTTCCTGATTGAAATACTTCTCTGCTGGTCTTTACTAAATTTTCTGATATATCATGAGGAAAAATTGAATATAATGACATGCCGGGAAAAGAGTTCTCATCTATTCCGAGAAAACTGGCATGACTTTTATTGGCACCTCCATAGGTTTCTTCATCTATTAAATACCAGATCTGTAATGTAATGTTGTCAAGGAATAAACTCTGGGTTTTACCTATGTTTTTCAGTTTTTCTTCAATTTGCTTTTGTTCCGTAATATCAATTACTATGCCATCTATTCTGTTTCCATCTGAAGCCATTGCTCCGCGGTTAATAAGCCATTTTATATCACCGTTAATATGGACTATACGATATATTAAATTAAAGGGATAGATGGTTAAAGATTTCTTTACGGTTTCCAGATCGTCAGGATGGATAATATCAAGCCATAATGAGGGATTTCTTAAAAAATCTTCATCGTCTCTTCCTGAAAGGTTTTTTATGGCCTTATTGATATATATGATATGGAATAGAGCAGACATGGAATAATTAATAATATTAATAGATTGAAGAAATTCATCATGTAAAAGCATAGGTTTCTCCATAAATTATTTGAATACAAGCATAGTAGATGTTTGATTTATATGGCCAAGATATTCTTCCCCGTAGGTACTGAAACCTACAGTAGGAATATTTAAAAATATCTTTCCGTAATCTTCTCCTGTGCCTTTTTGCTCCAGTTCAAGTGTGCGGAGGATACAATGGAAATTTATAATACCTGAAAGGTCACCCATCTCATTTATTTTATCAAACACAGCTTTACGGGTATCTTTAATTATCTCTGTAGATTCTAATAGTTCAAGTTCCATACCTTCCAGGAGGTTACTTAAAAAGACTATAGAATTTTCTTTGATTTCCTTTGGACTTCTTACATATGGTTCATCCTTTATCATGAGTCCTATGGGATTTGTCATAAAATAGTTATTTGCCTGATTAATACTTATTTCCAGGGCTTCTGCATAAGCCTGAGCAGCAGGTTTATTGTTAAACTCAATGACAGTACGTGCTTTTGTATCAACTTTATTTGCTATCAGTTTTTTACCTGTCGTGCAAAAACTTTGAGTCTTAATTATGTCAAACTCCGTATCAGGTTCGAAAATGGCAAGTACTGCACTGTCTGTATAACAGTGACCGTTTGCATAGACGTAAGTTTCTTTGAATTTTATATCATCACCTGCAGAGGCACCTACAAATATAACATTGGTCAAATCCCCTATTACCTCCATAAGTTTTTCTTCTGCGCAGCTTAACCCGTCTATAAGGATAATACCTGCGTATTTTCTAAAATCCATATCTTTTAAAGATACACCGAAGTGATTTTCAAAATTTTTAAAAGCAGTCCTGACTTTTTCCTCTATATATTCCTCTGATTTATCTTTGATATGTTCGATAATCTCTACCGACGCTTTTTTGATAATATTATTGAAAAAGCCCATGGCCACGACTGAATTTTTCAGCATCTTTCCACTTACAATCTCACCTGCTGTGGAACATCCGAAAATTATGTTTTCTGGGAAAGCTTTGCTTATTGCCACGGCAAGTTTTCCCTGATCTATATTTGATGATGCAAAATAGAGTAGCATCTGGCTTTTAAGTCCATAGAACTGATCTTTTAAATCTTCTATAATTTCTGAAATGGAATTTCTCGTAGAATAGGCTGCAAGGATGTTTTTCATTTTATAGAATCCTCCATATGTGATATTTTTACACCGAGTTCTCCTGCCATTTTCTCTAGTTTTTGAATAACAGGTGGATAATCAATAGATGCATGATTGTATTTATCCGGATGTATGCCCTTTAAAATTAATTTTGTTTTCAGTATCGATACGAGCTTATCATCACCTTTTCCGCGCTGTGTAATAATGAGATCAATTATTTCTTTTATTTTTCCCGCCATATTACAGGATCCTCCCTTTGATAATTTTGCCATATAATATTTATATCGACTAACAGGTTAAAATATTTAAATAATTTGTATCCTAAATTATAGCACTTTAAATGAATATTTGCTAAAATTTAAGAAGTTGTAATTGAAAAAATATTTTATCTATTTTACCGGCAGTCATTATATTTTGTAATAAATTGTTACATCTTTTTACAGTTTTTAGACACTTTAATAACACTTTTAATTTAGAATAGCAGGTAATGAGTTCGTAAACTTACTTACCTGAGCATAAGCTTTTTCCTCCCGTCACGCGTTACGCATCACGGGAGCATATATGTATTATGTATGCTCGATACATTAAATAATTTAAGGAGGTACCTGTATGATATACAAAATATCTATTATATTCAGTGTTTTTTTGTTTTTATTTTTTATCAGTTTACCTGCAGGAGCACAAACTTCGGAAGAATGGGTTAAATACGGAAATCAGGTGTTTGATCAGGGGAAATATGAAGAGGCAATTAAATATTATGATGCGGCTTTAAATGTAAATGCCAATAATGTAGAAGCCTGGTTTAACAGAGGAAGTGCTCTGTATTATCTGGGAAAATATAAAGAAGCAATAAAATGCTATGATAATGTTTTGATTATAGATCCGAATAACTCCTATGCAAAGGATAATAAAGCTGCTGCTTTACAGGCAATGTCCGGTTCAGGAGGGAATCAACAGACAAATCAGCAGGCAAATGGTTTTGATTATGTAATTGAGGGAGGCAGAATAGGGCCTTTTCAGGTCGGTGGGGTAACCATGGAACAGATAAAAGATGCTCTTGGAAATCCCGGCAAAGTTGAAGATAACAGCGGTGCCTCCTGTGTCGTCAGCCATTATCCCAATATTGGTATGATATTTTATTTCAGTTCAGGTCAGGTTTTATCCAATATTATAACGACAAATCCAAGATTTCAGACTTCAAAAGGCATCAAAGTCGGCTCAAGGATTGACGATGTGAAGAAACTTTATCAGGGCAGCGAGGTTTTATTGAAACAAACCACACAGTATGATTATATAAAAAATGTAATAGCCAATCCTTTTGGAGTGTATTTGAGTTATACAGGGATCAGATTTATTTTCAGTCCTTCATATACAGTAGTAGGAATTGAAGTGGGACAATGAGGTGTTGACATGCATTATAAATTTAAAGCCATGCAAAAGATGTTATCTGCAGTTGGAACCAGTAATGATTTTTCTCAGAGACCGGTTTTTCAAAAAATTAAACAGGTTACTTCCGTCCTGGAACCTTCCTCTGAAGAAATTGCTATTATTCATAATGAAATGAAAAATATAGAAACCATACTTGCCAGTACTGAAAAGGAAGAACGAAACGGTACTGTTTCATCGAAGAAACTTAAAGATATTATGTCTCCTGTCAACAGAAAGATAATAGAAGCCATGAACATATATCTGTCTGCATGGCGCATGGTTGCGGAATTGCATAATATAAAGCCGCAAGGTCAGATTCTTTCAGAAGAACAGCCTCCAGTAGATGAAAAAAGTGAAATCCCTTCCGGAGAAAAAGAAGCGCCTTCGTCTGATGAAAAAAGTGAAATCTCTTCCGGAGAAAAGGAGCACCCTCCGGTAGATGAAAAAAGCGAAATCCCTTCCGGAGAAAAAGAAGAAATCCAGATAAAATCGTTAGAAGAGATACAATCAGACAGAGATGAAATGTCTGAAAAGATAATTGCTCTCGCAGAAAAAGCCGAACAGATGTTATTTGAAATTGAAAAGAAAATAACAGAAGTTCTGGATGATAATCCTATAGAGGGATAATATTTATTTTACTGACCTGACCATAAGCATGAAATAAATATGTTCCTCCCGTCACGCGTTACGCGTTACGCGTCACGAGAGCATATATGTATTATTTATACTTACCTGAGTAAAAGGTCATTATCTGTGACATGGGTTGATAACCGGGATTAAACTGCAATGACCCTGTGAGCACAACGAAGAATGAGAATCTGTGCTCGCATCACGCATTACGCATCACGCATCACGATTCTCATAAATCCTTACGTTCTTGATATATAACGTTGTACTTTATCACAATTTGTTGTAATTTATTACAATTACAGAATACTTCTGACATAAATTTGATTTACAATATTTCTGGATAAGAAATAATAACTACAGAACATCAAGGAGGAATGGAAATGATCGGAAGTATTGGTTATGGTATGCAGGGACAATCAGGTGGAGTCAGAGAGAAGATGCATCAGTTTATGCAGAGCCTCAGCCCTGAAGAACGGCAGGCTTTTCGTCAGTCTCAACAGGGTGGTACGCAGCAGGGTATGAATGGTATGCCGCCGCCACCGCCACCCGGTATGCAGGGTATGGGAATGCAGGGTATGAATGGCATGCAGCCACCTCCGCCACCGCCACCCGGTATGCAGGGCATGAACTCAATTGGCGGTAATAATTTAACATCTGAAGTCACCCAGAAGTTTGAACAATTTGAACAGACTCTCAATCCACAGGAAAAACAGGAATTACATATGATGATGGATGCAAAGAGACAGCAGATGAGTGGTTTTAATGGTATGGGTATGGGTATGATGTAAAGACCTTCATTCCCGGTATTATATTTAATTGACTGACCTGCCGGTTTGCCGGCAGGTTTGAGTTTTTTATAGTTACAATATTTTGCATTCTGTCACAAATTATTACAAAGATAGAAAACTTTTGAAAGGAATGGGCGTTAAAATATATTCCAGAAATTTATATTTTCCGGAGGGATGATTTTATGAATCTGGTAGAAGAAGTTATGGAATATGAAATCAGAGGCCTTGAGAGATTTCTGACTTTAATTGAGTATAAAAATAATATTTTTGGATCAGAGTGTTTAGAGTCTTTTGAGAGAATTATTGAAAAATTCAGTTCCTCCGCTGTAGAAGTAGAAATTGATAGAGAAATGAGAAAAATACACCTGTTAATATTTAAGATAGAATCGGAAAATAACAGCCCCGGATTGATGAATTTTATGCTCGGAAAAATAAAGCAGTTTTTTAATAACTATCTTGTTGCCTATATAATTCTTAAGAGGTTAAAACAGGAACATAATCTATTTCTTCCTAACACCAGTAAAGAGGAAGAACATACAAAGATGAGCAATGCAATAAATCTGGTTCGAAATACGGAACTTGAATTTAAATATGTTAAAGAATTTATAAGATATATTCTTCGTTCCGATGCATAAACAGAATGAGGTGACTTATGGAAGATAAACATGAGAAATCATCTCTTATACTGGTGGAGAGATTTATTCATATAATAGAATTATTAAAGAAGATTATAGGAGAAGAAGAACGGTGGAATAAGAGTCTCATAAAACTATATACCTTCAGAAAATTAATCAGATGTGATATGGAAAGAGCAAAAATAATGAATACTATTCATAGTGAGAACAGCTCTCTATATTAAATAGTGAAGGTTATTAATGCTCCCTTCTGTCCGGGATTCTCGACCATTATTTTACCTCCATGGAGTGTTATTATTTTCTTTACTATAGCAAGTCCAAGGCCTGTACCGCCTGTTTCTCTTGTTCTTGAAGTATCTTCTCTAAAAAATGGTTCGAAGATTTTTTCTTTATTTTCTTCCGATATACCCGGGCCTTCATCTTTTATGGAAACTGAAAAATGTCCTTCATCTTTTACCAGAATAATGTCAATGTTACCGGATACAGGTGAATAATCAATGGAATTGATAAGCAGATTTTGAATAACTCTGATTATTCTATTTCTGTCTATAAATACCTGACTTATATTATTTTTATTTTGAATCTTTATTGTTATATTTTTCTTTTCAATAAATATTTGAAATTTTTGTATTACTCCCGTAATCAGTTCTTCTAGGTTAACTGCTTCTATCTTTAAATTATAACCTTTATCCATTCTGGAGAAATCCAGTAATTCTTTTACAAGCTTTGACATTTCTTCTATATTTTTTGTAAGTTTCTCTACATTTTTAATAGATGGTATCTGGTTTTCATTCACTTTATCTTCAATAAGCTGCACTGCCAGTCTCATTCTGCTAAGAGGTGAACCCAGTTCATGGGATATATCTGAAATCAACTCTTTTTTCCCTTCAATAATAGCGGAAAGTTCATTCGCCATATGGTAGAAAGCTCTTGTCAGTGTTGCTATTTCATCATTACCTTTAGGGGTAATATTTTTTTCTATACCGGTAAAATCTCCCATGGAAAATTTAAGAGCTTTTTCTGTTATTTCCTCCAGTGGTTTTGTCAGATATCTTACCAGAGGATATACCATTATAGAAAGTAATACACTGCAGAATAGTAGAATAAATATAAATCTTGTTTGTGATATGGGGCGGTGTCTGGGAAAAATTCCTATATAATTGTAGTATGAATCTTTATGGTTTTCAGAAAATAATATAACAGGCCCTCTGCCAGGACCTCCTTCAAATTCGTCTATGATATAATCCTGATCCTTATTGATTTTTTTTACCATGTCCGGCTCAAGATTTTTTTTATTTTTTTCTGTAGTGATTATGGTTTTTCCGTTTTTATCATAGAGTGATATGTCACAATTTGTCTTTTCAGAAAGACTTCTCAACAGTGAAGGGAGGTTATTTTCGGCGATGTCATAGTTTCTTATATATTCTATAATGTATATAACATGCTGGGTCATTTCCATATGAGGAGGTTTATTCATGGGACGAAACAGCAACATAGGAATCAGCACATTTATTATAGCTACAACAGCCAGGAAATAAATATATATTTGCAGATACAATTTTGATAATTTAATCAACGGTTATTCTCCTGAAAAAACATAACCTACTCCCCATATGGTTTTTATGAGTTCAGGTTTTTTAGGATCTTTTTCTATTTTCTGACGGAGGCGACTTATATTGGCATCTATTGAGCGATCAAAGGCAGTAAAAGCCTGCCCTCTTGAAAGATCCATGATTTTTTCTCTTGATAATACAATACCTCTATTTTGAACAAAAATGTTTAATATATCAAATTCTAGAGAAGTCAGTTCCATTAGCTCTCCTCTGACAGTAGCCTGTCTCTTTTTTAGATCCAGTTTTACTGTTTCTCCATTTATTTCTTCTGTTACATGTGTGGTGTCCATTTTGTCCTTTCTTCTTATGACAGCTTTAATTCTTGCCAGTAATTCTCTGGGATTGAAAGGTTTTGGAATATAATCATCGGCTCCCATCTCCAGTCCCAGGATCCTGTCTACTTCATCTCCTTTTGCTGTTAACATAATAACAGGAAGATAATTGTATTCATTATTTATTCTTTTTAAAACGTCAAGGCCGTTCATATTTGGCATCATTACATCCAGTATTGCTATGTCAAATCTGTCTTCTTTGAGCATTTCAAGTGCTTTTTCTCCGCCGCTGGCTTTATAGACGTCCATATCATTATTTCTCAGATATTCTTCCAGTAGTTCAAGCAGTTCTTTATCATCGTCTATTAGTATTACCTTTAACATAATAATCACCCTTCTTATATCAGTGACCAGTGACCGGTGATCAGTGACCAGTTATGTATTCATTTACTTTTCACTTTTCACTTTTCACTTTTTCATTTTCACTCTAATTAAATTCTAATAACTTACGAAATACACTATAATTATAAAGCGTATTTAAATAAATATACAGTTCATTTTACAATTTCTTACAAAGTTTTACAATTTTTATGATTTTAATTATCTTACCTGTGTAATATACCCTTTTCATTACTTTCAGAGCCACTTGGACAGGTAATATTACATTTTGTTACATGTTTTTACATTTTCAAAAAACTTCTGTAAGAAAAATCCTCTACAATAGCCCTGATGATATGTTATGAATGCTATAAGTTATAGTTACTTTCATAACAATTCATAATTACTGAGTACCGTAACAGGTAAAAGGGTATCCATAAAAAGCTTCTGACTGGCAGGCTCTGGAGAAGAAAAATTAGTTTTTTATATATACTTTTATGCATAGATAATTGCATAAAAAATTCAGTCAAAATACAAACAATAATAAAATTTTCCCTGGTATTTTCATGATGCAATTGTCTTCAAAATTAAGTATAGAATTAAAAATTAAATAAGGAATGAAAATTTATTAATTGTCTCTTTCCTCGCGTCACGCGTTACGCGTTACGCGTCACGATTAATATATTTGAGACATTTATTTAACTGCCATTCCTAAGGGCTAATTTATTATCTGTAAAACAAATTAAATAAGGCAGATTATTTTTCTTCGTAAGAGCCTGTCAGGCAGAAGCTGATAAATGGTTACTGATTTACCTGTAGCGGTACTAAGAAATATACTTAATTTTGAAGACAATTGCATCATGAAAATACCAGGGAAAATTTTATCATTGTTTGTATTTTGACTGAATTTTTTATGCAATTATCTATGCATAAAAGTATAGTAAATGCCCGTCATATAAAGAATGTACCTGGTCGTAAAACGGATATAAAAGACAGCAAATGGATAGCAGGACTTTTACGACACGGATTACTAAGGGGAAGTTTTATCCCCCCTCAGGAGGTAAGAGATTGGCGAGACT
>JAKPQU010000320.1 GCA_029555925.1 Bacillota bacterium | reverse complement strand
GTAAACAGGGTGATGCCTGAATATATTGATAAACCACCTGGAATAAACACCATATTTATGAGCTAGTTTATAATTCGTAATGATTATATCGTCAGGTATTTTCCCGTTTATATAAAAATCCTGCATTTTCTTTATAATCTGCCTGTTCAGTTCATTCCTGGCATTGAACAGATTTATCCATGAAAAATGTTCCGTTTCCGTAAGAGGTATGTCTTCAAGAGCATGGCATTCTCTTTCCGGCATAAGTTTTATCCCGTATGTTTCAGGATGGAGTTTTACGGAAGTTCCAGGATAGGGCATAAGGAAGAAACCAAGGGAATCAAATCTGCCGGGAGCCATATCCATGAGGTTCATAATCAGTTCAATGTCTTCCCTCAGAGTTTCATCACTTTCCACTGGCCCTCCAATGATTATATTGCCTGTAATCTGTTTAATACCTGCTTTTACACTTTTTTTAACAACTGTTTCTATCATTTCTGCCGTAGTTTTTTTCCCGTACAGTGATAAAACTTTATTTGACCCGGATTCTACACCTATAAAGAGTTTTACAAGCCCTGCCTGTGCCATTTTCTCCATCATTTCAGGCCATCTGTAAAGGGTCTGAACATGGCCTTCACAGAACCATACAAAATCTTTCTCTTTTCTCAATTCCAATAAACCTGTGCAGAATTCGTCTACTCTTTTCGGATCAAGTGTAAAGGTGTCATCGATAAAAAATATATATTTACAGCCGGGATGTCTCCGAAAATGAACTTTTATTTCCTCAAGGACATGCCGGACTTTTCTGAAGCGGACTTTTCTGGTATTTCCTCCTTCATAACAGAAAGCACATCTGTAAGGACATCCTCTTCCTGTCATGACAGGAATAATATTCCATTTCTCATGACCCTTTTCCAGACGGAAATCAGGCCAGGGAAGGCTGTCGAGATCTTCAACAGGTTTTCGGTCAGGTGTAAATACTATCTTCCCCTGGCTGTCTCTGCAGCAGATCCCTTCAATTTCTTCAGGTTTTTTGCTTTTCTTTATATAAGAATCCAGGAGTTCTAAAAGAGCAAATTCACCTTCACCCTGTACAACTGCATCACATCCTGATTTTTCCATGAATTCTTTGTCTATGCCAGTAGCCTGAGGACCTCCTATAAATATCGGAATATTCCATTTTTCTTTTATATATCTGCAAAAACCGGGAAGAATCCATATGTTTTCATAATCGCTGTAGAAACCTATGGTTTTCGCTCCTTCTTTATCCATTTTCTCATTAATCCACCTCATGGCTTCGGCAGAAAATCCTCTGAATATTTCAACGTTATAACCTTTGTCTCTCAGAAACACCGTAAGCAGATTCATCCCTATAGATATGTCTTCAGGTACAGAACCGAAGTAATCCCTGTGAACATCTATGAGTAATATATCATATGACATAATTTGCCTCTTATATTCTGGCATAAAGGAGCCAGAGCTTTTTTTCGAAATTTTTTAATATTTCTTCAGCAGTTTTCTTGAAAGAATTAAAGTCTTCAAACCGATTACGGAACTTTGTATAAATCTGTTCCATTACTTCATACAATTTTAATTTTCCTGTTGAGTGAATCAATAATTCATATTCAAGGGGAGAAAATATATATGTCCCTATGGATGGATAGCCACCGGTGAAATCCATTATACCCCATATATGGATAGTCCTTTGAGGCCTCCAGTTCTGTAATTCTTCGTGAGGTATATTCCGTGAAGGATATAAAGCTTTACGGACCATAAGTGTATAATAGTTAAATAATACAGGGTTTTCTTTTAAGGTTTTTTCATACCATTGAGATGCTATTCCATGATCTTCATAGAGCAGAAAATGAGCTTTTATTCTTTCATGTCTTTCTTCGTCCTTCAGGTTCTCTTCATCAGGATTCCGGCAATCTATATCTTCTTTAGCCGGTGTAGATGGATTTACACTTTTTTTATCTTTACATGAGATATTATAACGATCCTTTAAGGAATGGTCTGAAGAATAAACATTTTTATACCAGTTGCTTGTAATACCGTAATGTGCCATAAGATGAAAATCCTGTGCTATACGTTCCTTTGAAATGGCATTTTCTCTGAAGATTTCCTTCATTTTTTCCCTGATAAAAGAGACAAATTCTTTTCTCATAGCAGTAATTCTCTCTCTGGAGAGGCTTTCTGTCTCTATGACAGCCAGATCACCCATGGAAGTAAAGCCATAAGGATCTATTATTTTTATACCGAAATCAGACGGATTGTCTGTTATAGCAGTACATGGAAAGGGCATAAAAAGGGTTGATGTAAGATCTACCATGCCCGGGCCTGCTCTCATGAGCCTCTCTGAAAATTCTTTTGTTTCCTCAAAGGTTTTCTCTGTTTCTCCCGCCCCTCCTATTATTATATTTCCTGCAAGGTGAGGCAGATTTTTTTTCATTACTATACGGACTACCTCTTCTATCTCTTCTACAGTTGTGTTTTTCCTGTAGAGCTTGAGTACAGTGGAAGAACCGGATTCTATACCTATCTGCATACGAACGAGGCCTGCTTCCAGCATCATTGAAACCATATCGGGGTATTTTATAATGTTACTGGCATGGGCATCACAGAACCACACGAAATCGTAGTTTTTCCGTAACCTTGCCAGTTCGGCAGAGAAAGCTTCAATACGTTTTATATCAAGGGTAAACGTATCATCGCCGAACCATATGTATTTTATGCCGGGATAATAGTTCAGGGCTGTTTCTATTTCTTTTATGACATTCGTGACGCTTCTTAACCTTACTTTTTTAGCGATATTTCCTTCATAACAGAAAGCACATCTGTAAGGACATCCTCTCCCTGTGAGTATGATAAGATTTTTCTTGTTTTCTCTTACTGTAGATTCACTGTCAGGTCTTCTTACGGGAATAGCGTCCAGATCTGACAGGGGATCTCCCGGCGGAACCATGACCATTTCATCATTCTTTAAATAAGACACTCCGGATATTTTATCTATAGAGCCTTTATTATGGAGGAAAAATTCCAGCAGTTCATAAAGCGGATATTCTCCGTCTCCTCTGACAAAGGCATCACACCTGGACTTTTTCAGAAAATCTTCTCCCAGTGCAACAGCCTGGGGGCCTCCGACAAAGATTTTTATATCTTTTATTCCCTTTATATAAGAGCTGAAACTTTCTACTGCTGAAACATTTTCGTAATCGCAGTAAAATCCAATGGCTTTCAGATTATTTTCTCTTTGAATAAGTTCGAGACCATTGTGCAGAGAACCGGAAAAAATTTTTGCTTCATAACCTTTATCTTCTATAAAAGCTGCAAGGGATCTCAGTCCGAAAGGTTCCGTAAGTTCATAGGAATTTCCTGTCCCCAGACGCTGAATATAGAATAATATGATTCTGCCTTTTAGATGTTTATCCGCCCTGTCCTTCATATCCTGTTCCTTATCGTAATTACAGTATTTTGCTATTCTTATACACTATATTATTTTGCATATATTTTTATTTTCCTACTGATTGTATGAATTTTTTAGTGAAAAGTGAAAAAGCAGTATTTTACTTACCTTTCACTATTCACTTTTCACTAATATAGTTTTCTTTATTTTTCAACTATGATATAATAATTACAGGGGTTGATAATTGTGGCACATACAGTAAAAAAATCAGAGAAAAAATTTACATATTCTGATTATATTACCTGGCATGATGATGAGAGATATGAAGTAATAAGCGGACAGGCTTATAGTATGACGCCTGGGGCAAGTGATATGCATCAGGATGTATCTGTTCAACTGGTTGTAGAATTTGGCAGCTATCTTCGAGGTAAAAAGTGTAAAGTGTATCATCCCCCTTTTGATGTAATATTACCGGAAGAGGGGGAAACTCTTGAGACTTCAAAAAATATAGTACAGCCTGATATTTTTGTTGTATGTGATAAAGATAAAATAACTCCTGGAGGATGTTATGGCGCTCCTGATCTTGTTGTTGAGATCCTGTCGCCGTCAACAGCAAAGAGAGATATAAAAGATAAACGTAAGCTATACCAGAGAGCCGGTGTTAGAGAATACTGGATAGTAGATCCTGTTCATAAGACTGTGCATGTTTATAAAGTTGATGAAGAGGGAAAGTATAGTTTTCCTGAAACATATACAGAAGATGATAAAATTAAAGTAGGTATATTTAATGATGAACTGGAAATAGATCTCTCTGTAATTTTCATATAATAATATGTGTGATAAATTATCTGAACCTTATATATATCTGTTTTTTTTACAGAGACTCCTTTTCAGGGATTCCTTTGAATTTATAGAACCTCTGGGATTATTCAGCCTTGCCGCTTTTATCGAAGAAAAAGGCTATAAGGCTGCAGTTTTTTCAGGTACTCTAACGGAAGCTCTTGATATTCTGGAAAGAGACATAGATAGAATAAATGTCGTCGGATTATACTGTGACTTTGAAAATGTTTCTGCAGTAGAAAGTTTTAGCTCCTGTATAAAAGAAAGACGGAGCATACCCGTTATAGTCGGTGGACCTCAGGCAGTAGCTCTCGGTGAAGAATTCTTTACTGCTTCAAAATGTGATGTCATAGCCAGAGGTGAAGGTGAATATACTTTATGGTATCTTCTGGAGTATTTTCTCTATGGCAATAAGGAATTAGCTGATATACCATCTGTTACTTATCTTGATAAAGCTTCTAACCTCATAAAAAATCCTCAGGGAGAATTAATTAAACATTTAGATTCCCTTCCTTTCCCGAAAAGTTCTTGCTCCCTTACCGGTAAAAAGAATAATATTTCTATTATGACAGGGAGAGGCTGTCCCTTCAGCTGTGCTTTCTGTTATCAGAGCGGAATTGAGAAAAATGTCAGGCTGAGGAGTGTGGGGAATGTTATCCGGGAAATAAAATACTGCCTTAACGATAATCCTCAGGCCAGATATATCTGGTTTGCCGATGATACCTTTACTCTCAATGAGAAACGTATGAAAGATTTCTGCAGGGAACTGGCACTTTTGCGTCAGAAAATGGATTTCGTATGGTTCTGTGAGGGCCATCCCGCCACACTGGTTAAATGGCCTCATATGATTAAAGAAATGGTTGCCGCTGGGCTTGTAAGAATGCAGATAGGCATAGAATCAGGCTCGGCCTCTGTTATAGATAAATATAATAAAAAAACAACACTGGAAGAGATTGAAGAAGTCGTCAGGCTCTGTTATGAAGCAGGTTTACCACAGTTGTGCGGAAATATTATTGTCGGAGGTGCCTCGGAAAATAAAGATACCCTTGAAGAAACTGTTGAATTTATAAAAAAAATTATGGCTATCGCCCCCGGCATGGTTGATATAGGTCTGACTCTCTTTATGCCTTTTCCCTGTACTACTATGACAGATAATCCTGAAAAATTCGGTATGAAAATAATAGATAACAGGGCTGTGATTTCTACAGGCGATTATCCTGTAGTGGAAACTGAAAAATTAAATCTTTCCGATATTGCCGGGGGAAGAAAAGAAGTTTTTAACTGCCTTTTAAAGACTATGAGAGATTTATTGAAAAAAGGGCTGGTTCCCCACAGATATATTAAAGAACATTACAGGCTCAGTATTGACTATGGAATAGGCAGTTTCTGGTATAATGCCGTTTATACTAAAGATACATTTCTTAACAGGTATTATAAACTTTTAGTAAAAACCTCTGCAAAAACTATGGAAGATATAAGAGAAGAGGAGTTGTATAAGTGGAAACCTCTCCGTGTTTTTATGCTCTCTAACGCACTGTCATGGGATAATTTTTCTCCTGATATTACAGGATATGTCCTGTCACCTCTTGAATATGAATTAATGTTGCTATGCAGCGGAAAAATATCACTGGAAGAAATTATCCGGATTGTCTGCGAAAAATTTAATCAGAGATTTGACAGCAGACAGGAAGGTGAAGAATTGATATATAATATTATTAAAAAATTTGAAAAAAAATACTGGATTGTTTTTGTACCTTCTTAGGGCCGTAACAGGTAAAAGGGTATCCATAAAAAGCTTCTGCCTGGCAGGCTCTGGAGAAGAAAAATTAGTTTTTTATATAGAATTAAAAATTAAATAAGGGCTAATTTATTGTCTGTAAAACAAATTAAATAAGGCAGATTATT
>JAKPQU010000314.1 GCA_029555925.1 Bacillota bacterium | reverse complement strand
AGAGCCTGTCAGGCAGAAGCTGATAAATGGTTACTAATTTACCTGTAGCGGTACTTAGCAGGTAACGCGTGACGGAAGGATACTAATCGTTCTAATAATTTGCCGGAGTCATATGTGATTATAACGGTAAATATTCCACTGGTTGATTACTAATCCGGTGGGCCGGGTGTTGGATTAAGAAGATTAAACCCGGAACCTGATTTTAACTGCTGCCGAATTTACTTCCGGCATCACAAGGTATAATTTTCAGGAGAAATATTTATGAAAGAAATGAAAATCAAAATCTTACCTACAGGAGAAGTAAAAATACTGGACATAAAAGGTGTTCAGGGACAGGAATGCATTGAATTTACAAAATTTATCGAAGACTCTCTCGGGGAAGTGACTCATAGAGAATTTACAGAAGAGTACTATAAAGAAAATTACAGCAATATATCGGAGAAGGAAAAACAGTTCTAGAAGAAAGGAGGTGTAACAAATGTCGGCATGGTTAAAAGCAGGTCTGATTTTCGGAGTAATAAATTTTATAGCTGCTTTAATATTTGGTCTTTTACTGCCAGCATGTCTTCCCCCTATATTTATATGCCTGGGATTTCTCTGCGGTATAGTTACAACCATATTTCTGAATACACCGGGCGGTGGTCTTGCAGTAAAAGAATCCCTTAAAGCAGGTTTATTCAGCACTATAATTTCTACTATTACACAGATTCTGGTATCAAGCGTATATTTTGTTGTAAGAGGACAGAAAGCCTCACAGCAGCTACTGGAGCAATTTGGTAAGGCAACAGGTTCTCAGGCAGAAAAGATAGGTCAATATGTAGGCGGTTTCGGAGCAATAGCATGCTGTGGTGTTGTCAATATTATTTGCTTTATAGCAGCTGCTGCTACAGGGGCATTAATAACCAATTTATTTATAAAAAAACAGAACGGGTAATGGAATAATCTTTACATGGATTAGTCGATAAATGTTAAAAAAACTTATATTGATAAGTATGTTCGGTATAGTTTTCTTTATTACAGTTGCTTCTGTAATGGCGCCCTATTTTGCATCTCATAACAGCAGAATAATGAGTGATATTCTTTATGGAGGGATGAGGGCCTTATGCCATCAGAAACCAGAAAGATGTATATTTCTATGGGGTCATCAAATGGCAATCTGTGAACGATGTTTTGCCATATATATCTTTCTGTTTACAGGTGGTATTTTTCTTTATATCTTCAGAAAATATTTCAGAAAATATCACTGGAAACTGGCAATCCTTTTGATGGTACCTGTTGCAGTAGATGGCCTCACACAGTTTGCAGGTCTCAGGGAGAGTAATATATATCTTCGTTTCTTTACAGGAAGCCTGTTTGGCATTGCCTTTGCATTACTCCTCTGTCCCCCGGGATTCGAAATATGTCTTGATGATTATAAAATGGAAATTGAAGGGTGAATCGTGAGTCGTGAGTCGTGAAAAGTGAAGGGTGAAGGGTGAAATCTACGCGTCACGCGTTACGCGTCACGCGTCACGATTATAAATATGGAAACAAAAAAAAATATAGAATTACTTATAAAATCCGGATATCCTGTAATTTATCTCATTACATGGGAAGAAGACAGGGTTATGTATATGTGTTCAGCCATTGCGGAAGAAATGAAAAAAAGTCTTTATCTGTGGACAGTAACAGATGGGATGATATGTGGTAATAAAGTAATGGCCTCTGGGAAAAGACCCTACAGCGCTCTGGAATTAATAGAATCAAAAGACAGTGGAATCTTTATATTAAGAGATTTTCATCATTACATAGATGATCATATGATAAAAAGAAAACTCCGCGATCTTGTTATATCATTTCGAAATACTTCCAGAACCATAATAATCACGTCACCTGTAATGAAAATACCTGTAGAACTGGAAAAAGACATTACTGTAATAGATTACAAACTCCCTTCTTTATCAGAAATGGATAGTATATTTTCCATTGTTACAGATAATTTTTCTTCTCAGGGTATAAATATTTCCATCGATACAGCAGAGGAAAGAGAAGAAATAGTAAAATCACTTCTTGGCTTTACCAGAAGAGAAGCAGAGCAAATACTTGCAAAAGTGGCAGTAATGAAAGGCACAATAGGGACAGAGCATATAGAATTAATCCTGAAAGAAAAGGAACAGATAATAAGGAAAGCAGGCTTTTTAGAATTCTACCCTTATGTAGAACATTTTTCACATATAGGTGGCCTGAATAATCTGAAAAAATGGCTCAATAAAAGAGCCCTTGCTTTCACTCAAAAAGCCAGAGGTTTCGGCCTTCCAGAGCCGAAAGGTATACTTCTAACAGGCCTTCCGGGATGCGGAAAAAGTCTATGTGCCAAAGCCATTGCAGGTCAGTGGAAAAAACCTCTTCTCCACTTCGATCTCGGCCGTGTGCTGGGAGGACTTGTAGGAGAGTCTGAAAGAAATATGAGAAAAGCACTGAAAATTGCAGAAAGTGTCGCACCTGCCATATTATGGATAGATGAAATAGAAAAGGCTTTTTCAGGGGTTTTAGATGGAGGTGACAGCGGGGTCACTTCAAGATTACTCGGAACTCTACTTACATGGATGGAAGAACATGAAAGTCCCGTTTTCATAGTGGCTACGGCAAATAATATAAATATTCTCCCGGAAGAATTAATAAGGAGATTTGACGAGGTATTTTTTGTAGATCTTCCCTATCAAAGAGAAAGAGAAGAAATTTTCCGGATTCATTTGAGTAAACGTAACAGAGACACAAGAGATTTCAACATGGAATTACTTGCACAGAAATCAGAAGGCTTCAGCGGTTCTGAAATAGAACAGGTAATAGTTTCTTCCATTTTTGATACACTGTCAGATGACGTGGATTTTAACAGTGATCTGATACTAAAAAATATTAAAGAAACATTCCCCCTCTCTGTTTCAATGAAAGAAAGGCTAGACTTACTTCGAAAGACAGGAAAAGAAAGATTCAGAATGGCTTCCACAGAATCAGAATTGCCCCGTTTCCAGGATCTAAATCTGGGAGATATTATAAAATTTTCTTAATGGTCTTTTATAAGGAAAACTGACGAATACCGGCGATTTTAAATGCAATCAATACTGGCTTTACCTGGCAGAAAATTTGCAATAATAATAAAAAGCATGTATAATATAATTGAAATTAATGGCATAGAATCTGCGAAACAGTCAATCAGCTATCAATTATAAAATTTCTGATTTCTGACAGCTACTGACCTGAACATAAGCATGTAATAAAAGTCTTTCTTCCGTGACGCGTCACGAGAGCATATATGTATTATTTATGCTCACCACAGTAAATAATAAGAGGTGTATTTTATGAAACATTTCTATATATTTTTAATTATTTTAATGACCGTTGCTCTTACAGACAGGGCATGGGCCATTATAGGAGAAAAAGATGATTTGCTTGGAGGCAATGTAGATGTAAAAATACTTGCCCAGAATTTCTCCGGAGAGGCGAACTCCAACGAATTTCATATATGGGGAAGTGTAAGGCTGGAAAAAGATGAAGCCACACTCGAAGCAGATGATATAAAATTCAATGCCAAAACAAATATTGCGGTAGCATCAGGGAATGTTGTATTCAGTCAGCCGGGAACAGTTCTTTCCGGTAATACTGTAACAGTGGAATATAAACAAAAAAAAGGTGTCTGGGCAGGGAACGTAAAGATTGTTCAGACAAAAGCACCTGAGAAGGGAACAGAGAAACTTCAGAAAACCTTTAAAGATGGGCCTGTAACAATAGTTTCTGACACGCTGGAATTTACCTGGGATGAGCCGGGCAGAGTAGTGGCTGGAGGCAGAGTGCAGGCAAATCAAAAGGATAAACATGTTTATGCAGATACAGCCACCTATATATCTTCCCCTCAGAGTCTCACTCTGAACGGACATGTGCAGCTAAGGAGAGATGATGGTTCCTCCCTGATATGTGAAAAACTGGTTATGGATCTGAAGCAAAATACCTTTGAAGCAATGAGATCACCGGCATCACAGATAAAAGTAGATTTTTATTTCGACAAAAAGAAAAAGGGATTATTTTAGAGTCGTGATTCGTGATACTATAACCGTGACGCGTAACGCGTGACGCGTGACGGGTAGATTTCACCCTTCACTTTTCACTCTTCACAACTCACGACTCACTACACATAATCATCTGTTCTATTCTTCAATCTTTCAGCCATTTCTTTTAATATAGAAAAGGTAATTTTACCCTCTTCTTTGAGAATAATACCGAAATTATCCTGAGAAATGCATACAAGCTGTGTATTTTCTTCTGCTGCAACGGCTGTAGCAGTTCTTTTTGTATTAATCAGCAGGGAAATTTCTCCGAAATATTCCCCCCTTTTCATAACATTAATAATCTCATTATTCCTTGTTATATGTACAGAACCGTTGAGAATATAAAACATTTTATCGGCTTCTTCGTCATAATCGAATATAACATCATCTTTATTATAAGTTTGAACAAATCTCCTGGTCATAATATGCTGTATTTTTTTTTCATCATAACCATTATAAAAGAGTCCTTTCAGGAAGAGGGATTCTTTTTTTCTGAGATTTGAAATGAGTTCAGCTCCGAGTAAAATTACTGCAAAAGAATAATAAACCCATACAAAAAGAATAAAAAGAGCCTTTAATGAGCCGAAGGTATAACCATAACTGGGATTGAATTTAAGAAACAAAAAAAATACAGGTCTCATAATAGACCAGAGCAAACCGCTGAATAAAGCTCCTCCAAAGAGGTATTTAACTTTTACCTTTACAGGTGAAAAAATACCATAGAAAACAGTCATCAACATTACAGTGAGAAGAAATGATGCAGTAACATTACTTATACGAAGAAGAACAGGGGTTTTAAAAAATACGACTGAAAGCATAGAATAAAGGACTTCACTTATTACAAGTATTATAGACAGGGCAACTATTATTATAGCTGCAATAAGATCAAAGGTTTTGGATTTGAAATATGGGACATCTTCATCGGTTTTAAATATTTTTGTAAAACCATTTCTGATTGTTCCGACAAGAGGTGTAAGCCACCAGAAAAGAGTTATAATTGTTATAGGCCCCCATATTTCTCTGTGTTCTGAAAGAGCATAAACCTCTCTTTCAATTACCTTGATAAATTCAGGAAATATCTGGGATGTAACATTCTGAACTGCAATAAAGGCTTTATCGGAGGTAAGGATAAAATTACCAAGAATGTAAAAAACGAGCAGTAAAAGGGGAATAACAGAAAAAAAACCGAAAAAAGCCAGAGAAGCAGCTCTTTCAAAATTATTATTCCTGAGAAAAGATTTCACAGATTCATTCAGAACTATAAAAAAATCTTTTGCTTTTTCTTTAAATTCTTTCATAAAATATAATTTGATAGGACAGGTGAATCATACTATAGTTTACATCATAAATTATTGGAATTTAAATGATCGTGACGCGTTATGCGTCACTGGTTTAATGCCTGCGCATCACACATTACGCTTTACGCATTACGAGGTTATTATTTATGGATAGAAATTAACTATCCTTTATAGATCTACAAAATATTATACTTTACGGGATTATTTTTTTCAATCACTGACCTGAACATAAGTATGTAATAAACGTTTCCCTCCCCGTCATGCGTCACGAGAGTATATATGTATTATTTATACTTAGTACCACTACAGGTAAATTCGTAATCATTTATCAGCTTCTGCCTGACAGGCTCTTACGAAGAAAAATAATTTGCCTTATTTATAGTGTATTTCATAACGTATTAGAATTTAAGTCGTCGTGACGCGTAACGCGTGACGCGTGACGGGTTTAATCCCTGCGCATTACGCATTACGCATTACGAGGTCATTATTTATGGATAGTTATGAAACTAACTACCGCTACAGGTAAATTAGTAACCATTTATCAGCTTCTGCCTGACAGGCTCTTACGAAGAAAAATAATTTGCCTTATTTAATTTGTTTTGCAGAC
>JAKPQU010000300.1 GCA_029555925.1 Bacillota bacterium | reverse complement strand
TTTTTGAATGTTTTAATTCGTGCATATATACTCATAGCAATAATATTATACAATATTTATTCTACAAAGTCAAGCTATATTTTATATTACGTAGCACGTGGAATTTTTTTTAAAAAAATAAAACTTTAATAAAAATGAGGTTTTCTAAAAAGAAAACCTCATTTTTTTACCAAAAGTTGTCAAACTTCCGTAAAGCGAGAAAAAAAATTATAAAATTCGATAATCAGCAGATTATTACCTGCTGATTATCATTTTCATCCTTTATAGCTATCTTACCTCGCGTCACGCGTTACGATCTAAATAGCACCCTTCAGTAAATTAACAAGTCCTCCTTCACCCTGGCATTTCTGTATATATTTAAATAACTCCCTCCCAAAAGGAGAGATGATTATAGTCTGTTCTGGATCAACTGTTACATTGTTGAGATACTGGAGTCTGAGTATATCTCCGTCATGAAGTTCCGGAATTAAACCGGCAAAGAAGAAACCAAGATATTCCAGGGTTGTGCAGAAAGTGCATGTAAGAGGGTGAGCCAGGGGAAGATCTATATATATACATTCGATTTTATTCAGACATAGTTCTTTAAGATGAACCCTGACAAGATCCTTCAGATCTGGGCCGTAGCGAGAAATATTCATGAAAGCAATCTTTCTGTCCGGTATTACTTTGATATCTACCATGGCATGTTGGGGCAGATCAAAAGTAGCTTTTCTTGTAGGTTTTTCGAATTTTCTTCGCAATTTTATATGTTCATATATGTTTTTTATTATTGTAGTATGCTGAAGTGGAATATAGACGGTCCGTTCCGGTTCTTCATTGATTTTAAAATAATATATGATAGATGACTGGCGGTAAGGGTCTTCTTCCATGCCTCTTTCTGAAATACTGGCAAAGAGAAACCCTGTTTCCTGGCCTCCATAGCTTCTGTTTACCTTTTGAGCAAAAGGGTGAACTGTTACAGCTTCACTGTATAGTCCGTACAGATTACATTCTTTTGCATATTCCAGAGATTTTGCCATCATCTGTGTAAAGATTCCTTTTTTTCTGTAAGAAGGATGTACAACACATTGTATGAGTTCTGCAACAGTTGCATCGGGTTTCTGTCTTGCTATGCCTATATGCCCTTTTATTTCTCCGTCCTCTGTTGCTGCTATTATTGATTTCTGCAGGCCTTTTTCCAGAAATTCCTTCATTTTTTCCGGATAATATATATAATCTCTATAAGTATAACCATAGGTATAGTAAAAACACTTTGCAAGAGCTACCCCTTCCTGTCCTTCCATGAACCTGACTGTAACGGGTTTTGCAGTAATTTCCCCGGCCGAAGAAGTTTCACGCTCTTCTTTAATCGACGGATGTTCTTCATAGGAGAAATTTTTTATTAATTCCAGACGTTTCCCGTCTTTACCCAGATTTACAAATTTTATTTCATCACTGAAGGCTTTCATAAGCATGAGACCTATGCCCTGACCTTTACCGCTATCTACTGTTTTCCAGTCAAATGGCAGCCCTTTGTCTTCAATTGCTATGACAAACTGTGCCGGTCTTCTTTCCAGAGTAATATCAAAATATGCCCCGTCCTGGCCTTCGAAGGCATGATCTATTACATTAAGACATGCCTCATCTGCAACGAGTTCCAGCTTTCTGGCATCTTCCAGGTTTAATCCTTCATTGATTGCCACATCACGGACGAAAGCTACAATTGAAGATATAAGCTTTTTATCTGTTTTTACGGTTATTTTTGTAATCAGGCTGTCAAACATATAATTTCTCCTTATCTTTGAGACGGGTAACTCTGGCTTCCCGTCACGGGTGACGATTTTATCGTGGCACAAATGTAGGGCGGAATTGTTTTACGTTGATCGGGTTTCCGCCGATTGTGCCGGCACGTCCTGTGTCCAGGCAGTAAAGTTTTCTGTCATTGCTTCCGAAATAAATAAGGCCGTTTACAATACATGGTCGTGACCATATGTCTCCGCCTGTCTCAAATTCCCAGGATTTTACCCCTGTTCTGGCATTAAGACAGTAAAGTTTCTTATCGCTGCTTCCGAAATAAATAAAGCCTTCTGCTATACATGGACTGGAACTGATTTTATCACCTGCGCAAAAATCCCATATCTTTTTTCCTGTTTTTGCTTCAAGACAATAAAATTTCTTATCATCACTTCCGAAATAAATATACTCATCTTCAGCAGAAGGGCTGGATAAAATCCACGAACCTGTCTGGAAATCCCATGTTTTTTCTCCCGATTTTATATCAAGACAGTAGAGATTTTTATCATTACTTCCGAAATAAACACTTCCATCGAAAACATATGGACTGGATTTTACCATACCTCCTGTTTTGAAATCCCATATTTTTTTACCTTCTTTTGTATCAAGACAGTAGAAATTATAATCGTCACTGCCGAAGTAGACAGATCCTTTCTGTACATAAGGACTGGAAACGACAACATTACCTGTTGTAAAATCCCATAATTTACTTCCGTCTCTTGATTTGAGGCAATAGAGTTTTTTATCATTACTTCCAAAATATACAAAGCCGTGGCTGATACACGGGTTTGATTGGAAACCCAGAACTGTGTCAAAGCTCCATAGCTTTTCTCCTGTTCTCGCTTCTATGCAGTAAAGGGTGTTACCGCTACCGTAATAGACAAGGCCCTGGGCAATACACGGACTTGAGGAGAATGTATAGGCACCTGTATCAAAATCCCATATTTTATTTCCATTTCTTGCATCAAGACAGTAGAGTTTTTTATCATAACTGCCAAAGTAAACACAATTTTCCCATACACATGGACTTGATGTAACAGGGCCGTCCACCATAAATTCCCATACTTTTTTTGCCTGTCTTCTGAGTTCTGTTGTAACAGGTCTTGTAAGTTTTGATGTTATCCTTACCGGTTGCGCTGTAGACAATACACGGTACATTTCTTTTGCGCTCATATATCTTTCCCGTGGTTCTTCTCTTAAGGCTTTCATGATAACTCTTTCCACTTCAACGGATAAGGTAGGCATTATTTTTCGCGGCGGAGCAAATTTAAAAGGTATAGGTTCTACTCCTGTGAGAAGATGATGCATTGTGGCACCGAGGGCATAAAGATCCGACCTCGGTTCTGCTTCACCTCTGCATTGTTCTGCAGGAGCATAACCTGCCGTGCCTATGGCAGTTTTCTGACTTCCGCTGTATTTACTGGAAACCCTGGCTATACCGAAATCTATTAAGACAGCCTTACCTGTATTATTTATCATAATATTACCGGGTTTTATATCTCTGTAAATGATAGGAGGTGACTGGGTATGGAGATAATCCAGAACATCCAGAACCTGTTTTGCCCATTCGACTATTTTTTTTTCGGGCAGTCCCGGATTCCCTTCTTTTTTCAATTTCCTTTCCAGATCTTCTCCTTCGATAAAATTCATAACAAGATAATATCTGCCATAACAGATAAAACTATCGACATATTCCGGTAAGCTGGGATGATCCAGCTTCGCAAGTAACTGGGTTTCTCTCTTAAACCATTCTGTAGCCTTCTCATGTTCTTCTTTTTTGCCATATGGAGGCAGAAGTTCTTTTACTGCACATATTTTATGAAGAGTATCATATGAGGCTTTATAAACTGCACCCATACCACCGGCTTTTATGAGATCTATAATAGTATAACGATTATCCAGTTTTGTTCCTGCAGGTAAAGGGCCATTAAATGAAACAACAGGCTGTGATAATCTATTCCCACAGATCGTACAAAATTTTGCTACATCTCTATTTTCTTTTCCACAATTATCACAAAATACAGACATTTTAGTTATCACCTTGAAAAGCGTGCCGTGTAATTATAATTATTATCGGTCATTTGCTGTTTTTTCTTTATAGTGTATTTCATAACTTATTAGAATTTAAGTCGTCATGACGTGTGACGGGTTTAATCCCTGCACATCACGCATTACGCTTTACGCATTACGAGGTCATTATTTATGGATAGTTATGAAACTAACTATAATTTATCTTCGCATAATAGTACCACAATATTACTCCAATTATTGTAAGTTTACATACATATAAAAGACTTTATCAGAGCAGGTTACCGGTTTACCTGTAAAGATTATATTCCTGCCCGCTGAGTGAATTTCCTGCCGTAAGACCGGATTTACCTGTATCAAGACAGTAGAGTTTTTTATCATTACTTCCGAAATATATGAACCCGTTGATAATAACGGGACTTGACCATATTTCCCCGCCTGTTTCAAATTCCCAGGCTTTTATGCCCGTCCTGTTGTTAAGGCAGTAGAATTTTTTATCGCTGCTGCCGAAATAAACAAAGCCCTTTGCTGCACATGGACTGGAACCAACTCTGCTTCCTGTCTGAAAATCCCACATTTTTTTACCATATCTTGTATCAATACAGTAAAATTTTTTATCATCACTTCCGATATAAACATAATCGTCTGCAACACATGGGCTGGACCATACCCAGAATCCTGTTTTGAATTCCCAGAATTTTTTCCCTCTTTTTACATCAATACAGTAAATATTTTTATCATTACTACCGAAATAAACAAGACTCAGGCAGACACATGGACTTGATTTTACCATACCTCCTGTTTTAAATTCCCAGAGTTTTCTTCCTTCTTTTGCTTCCAGACAGTAAAGGTTATAATCATCACTGCCGAAATAAATAAAATTTTTAGAAACACAGGGACTGGAAACAATAATGTTACCTGTTTCAAATTCCCATAGTTTTTCACCGCTCTGTGCAGAAATACAGTATAGCTTTTTATCATTACTTCCGAAATAAACAGAATCCTGTATGACACACGGACTGGATTGAAAACCCAGGTTTGTTTCAAAAGTCCACACTTTTTTTCCTGTTTTACCGTCTATACAGTAAAGGTTTTTACCGCTTCCGAAATAAACAAAACCTTTTGATACACAGGGGCTTGAGGAAAAGGTATACGAACCTGTATCAAATTCCCAGTTTTTTTTACCATATTTTGCATCAAGACAGTAAAGTTTTTTATCACTGCTTCCGAAATAAACGCATCCGTCTGATGCACAGGGACTTGACGTTATAGAGCCTTCTGTTTTAAACTCCCATACTTTTCTTCCCGGTTTTCTCAATTCTACGGTAACAGGTTTTATAACATTAACAGTGACTGTCTTCTGTGGCCTTCCATAGGGAAGAGCGTCAGCCATGTCTTTTGCGGATGCATATCTGCTGTCAGGTAAATCTTTTAACGCTTTCATAATAACCCTTTCCACTTCAACCGATATGGAAGAGTTAATTTTCCTGACCGGTTCAAACCTGAAGGGAAGAGGGGCTACACCTGTTAGTAGATGGTGCATAGTGGCTCCCAGTGCATAAAGATCAGATCTCGGTTCTGCATCGCCTTTACACTGTTCTATGGGGGCATAACCGTTTGTGCCTATGGCAGTTTTCTGTGTATGACTGTATTTGCTTGCTATTCTGGCTATACCGAAATCTATCAATGTAGCCTGTTCATATTTGTTTATCATAATATTACCCGGTTTTATATCTCTATAAATGACAGGCGGTTTCCTGGTATGAAGGTAATCAAGGACATCCAGAATTTGCCGTGCCCATTCCACTACTTTTCTTTCCTGCAATCCCGGTTTCCCTTCTCTGTCAAGTTTTCTTTCCAGATCTTCTCCTTCTATAAAATTCATAACCAGATAATATCTTCCGTAACAGATAAAACAGTCAACATATCCGGGTAAATATGGATGATCGAGTTTCGCAAGAAGTTTCGTTTCTCTCTTGAACCACTCAGTAGCCTTCTCATGCTCTTCCTGGTCACCGTAAGGAGGAAGAAGCTCTTTTATAGCACATATTTTATTCAGATTATCATAGGAAGCTTTATAAACTGCACCCATGCCTCCTGCCTTTATAAGCTTCAGAATGGTATAACGATTATCCAGTATTGTTCCGGGAGGTAAAGGGCCTGTCAGAGGAATAATACCTTCCTGTAAATTATTTCCGCATACAAGACAGAATTTTGCTACATCTCTATTTTCTTTTCCGCAGTTATCACAGAATCTTGCCATAAATTACCGCTATTTTTAGAAACAGCTATCTTTGACCCGGTGGGATCATACTGTTTTATTCAAGTTCTCTGGCAGTGCTCACACAGTATAGCTTATGATCTTCATTGCCAAAGTAAATAAGTCCTTTGTAAAAACAGGGGCTCGAATATATACCGAATCCTATGCTGGTATCCCATATTTTATTTCCTTTTTTTAATTCCAGACAGAAAAGATTTTTATCCCATGTTCCGAAGTAAATAAGCCCTTCTGCAATGGAAGGAGTGGAATAAATCATACTTCCTGCATGGAAGTCCCATAGTTTCTTTCCGTCTTTTGTATTGAGACAGTAGAAATTTTTATCCAGTCCGCCAAAATATATAAGATCATCTGAAATAACAGGACTTGAATAAATGCCAAGACCTGTTTTAAATTCCCATACAGGCTTCCCTGTATCACGGTCCAGACAGTAAAATCTTTTATCCAGTCCGCCGAAATATATAAAATTATCTGATACACATGGACTTGAACCTATTTCATTAAAAGTTTTAAATGCCCAGATTTTTCTACCTTCTTTTATATCCAGACAGTAAATATTCCGATCTCCGCTTCCAAAATAAATCCTGTCTTTTATCACAAGAGGGTTGGAATATACTATGCCGTCTGTTTCAAAATCCCATATTTTTTGACCGCTTTTTGCACTTAAACAGTAGAGTTTTCTATCACTGCTGCCGAAATATACATAACTGCCTCTAACGCATGGACTTGAATAAATATAACCTCCTGTATCAAAATCCCATATTTTTTTCCCATTTTTTGCATTCACACAGTAAAATTTTTTATCACAGCTTCCGAAATAAACAGAGCCATCCCATATGACCGGGCTGGAGTATACATGCCACCCTGTTTTAAAATCCCACAGTTTCTCTCCGTCTCTTCCGTTTAAGCAGTAGAGTTTATTATCCCAGCTGCCGAAATAAACCATATCATCTGATACACAGGGACTGGATCTTACCGTGCCGCCTGTCTGAAATTCCCATATGATTCTTTTTGACTGTTTTTCAGGGAAAGCTTTCTTTTTAGTTACTTTCAGAAGGGAAAATTCCGGCTTGAAAGGTAAAGCTTCAAGCATTTCTTTTGCACCGGAGAACCTTTCAGAAGGGTCATCTTTCAGAGCTTTCATAACAATACGCTCCATAGAAATAGATATTTTAGATGTAATTTTTCTGGGCGGTTCAAATCTGAAAGGTAATGGTTCCACTCCTGTAAGTAAATGATGCATCGTTGCGCCAAGAGCATATATATCTGATGATGGTTCGGCCCTGTTTCTCATCTGTTCTTCCGGTATATAACCGCTTATTCTCTGCGTCTCTCTGCTGCCCTGATAGATTATTTTTTCCAGTCCCATATGCATTAAAATAGCATTTTCATCTTTATTGATTATAATTTTACCCGGTCTCAGATCACTGTAAATTAAAGGAGGTTTCTGGCTGTGGAGATAATTCAGAACCTCAAGTATCTGGCCTGACCATACGATGATTTTCTCTTCGGGAAGTCCTGGATTTCCCTCTTTTTCAAGCCTCTTTTTTAATATCTCACCTTCTATAAAGTCCATTACAATATAATATCTGCCTTTACTTACGAAATAATCAGTAATTTTAGGCAATCCCGGATGGATCAGTCTGGCAAGATTTTTAACGTTTTTATTGAACAGTTCCGCTGATTTTGCCTGTGTATCTGCTGTCCCGTAAGGAGGAAGGAGTTCTTTTACAGCACAGAGATTATCAAGTTTATTATCCATACATTTATAGACGGCGCCTCTCAGACCTGCTTTTATAATACCGGTAATAACATAACGATTTTCAAGAACAGTTCCTTCCGGTAAAATCAAATTACCTGTTGAAGAAACAGACAGCTTTGTTCCGCATCCGCTGCAGAATTTCGATGTATCCCTGTTTTCCCTTGCACAGTTATGACATGTTATTGCCATAGCTTAAACTCCTTCTCTATTATTTAATAATAACAAATCACTCAGGATTTATTCAATGGGTAGGAGAAAAAATCCTTTTATTTTATAGACTTTTTATAGATTTGCAGTCAGGGGGCAGATGATACGATTTATATTACTGTAGTGAGCATGAATAATACATATTTGTTTTCGTGACGCGTAACGCGTCATGCGTGACGGGAGGAAGACCTTTATTACATGCTTATGCTCAGGCCAGCAGAAGCATGAAGGGCGAAGAGTGAAAAGAATAGGACATTACTCACTATTCAATCTTCACTCTTTTATGTTATAATATTTTTATGTTAAATATAGCCAGATATTTTAAAGGTCATAAACCGGTTCTGGGAGCACTGGAGATACTCAGGTATATAGGGCCGGGTTTTCTTGTTACAGTGGGATTTATAGACCCCGGTAACTGGGCGGCCAATGTGGCTGCAGGTTCCATGTACGGGTATAAACTGCTGTGGATGGTTACTCTTTCTACTGTTATGCTTATAATTCTTCAGCATAATGCTGCCCATCTAGGGATTGTGAGCGGATTGTGTATATCTGAAGGAGCAACAAAGTTTTTCAGGAGACCTGTAAGCAGAATCCTCCTCGGAAGTGCAGTATGTGCGTCGGTTTCTACTGCTCTTGCCGAGCTTCTCGGTGCAGCCATAGGGCTGAATATGCTTTTTAAACTTCCTCTTTCTATCGGTGCAATCCTTACAACTGTCTTTATTGTTTATATGCTTTTATCAAACAGTTACAGAAAACTGGAGAAATGGATAATAGCTTTTGTTTCTCTTATAGGGCTTTCTTTCCTTTTCGAATTATATCTTTCTCATGTTGAATGGTATCCTGCAGTAAAAGGCTGGTTTATACCTGACTTCCCTTCCGGTTCTCTGCCTGTTATAATGAGTGTTCTCGGAGCCGTCGTAATGCCTCACAACCTCTTCCTCCATTCCGAGATTATACAGAGCCGTCAGTGGAATCTGGAAAAAGATGAAGTAATAAACAAACAGTTAACCTATGAATTTCTTGATACTATCGTGGCAATGCTTGCAGGGTGGGCAATAAACAGTGCCATGATTTTAGTTGCTGCCTCAGTTTTTTATGCAAATCATGTAGAAGTAACAGAACTTTCCATGGCACAGGAAACCTTAAAACCTCTTCTCGGAGGGGCGGCATCTATCGTTTTTGCCGTTGCATTGCTCTGTGCCGGTTTCTCTTCTTCCATAACTGCCGCTATGGCAGGAGGCAGTATTTTTGCAGGGATTTTTGAGGAACCTTTCGATATAAGAGACAATCATTCCAGAACGGGAATAATTATTACTCTTCTTGGAGCACTAGTGATAATATTGTTCCTTAAAGACCCTTTTAAAGGACTCATATGGAGCCAGATTATTCTGAGTATTCAGCTTCCTCTTACCATTTTCACTCTTATTTTTCTTACTTCTTCGAGGAAGGTAATGGGAAAATATGTAAATTCTACCGGAGAAATCATACTGCTCTGGCTCATAGCCATTATAGTTTCCGTTCTGAATATAATGCTTCTTATACAGATGATTTTCTGATTCTTTTATGTATAACATCTGAAAAAGCCCGTAATTTCAGCAGAAGGATTGATATGAAAAAAAGAGAATAAAGAATGTATAGTGTATTTCATAACGTATTAGAATTTATAGTGTATTTCATAACTTATTAGAATTTAAGTCGTCGTGACGCGTAACGCGTGACGCGTGACGGGTTTAATCCCTGCGCATCACGCATTACGCTTTACGCATTACGAGGTCATTATTTATGGATAGTTATGAAACTA
>JAKPQU010000267.1 GCA_029555925.1 Bacillota bacterium | reverse complement strand
TATAATGTAAAGTAGCATGATATAAGCTGTAACTGTTATAAACGTTCCAGTTTAGATTTTTTTCGGAGGAGCATCAGGCAGGCAGACAGTATTTACCTATTATTCAAATTATTCAGTTTAATTAAAGCAATTTGGTATTAGTACCGTAACAGGTAAAAGGGTATCCATAAAAAGCTTCTGCCTGGCAGGCTCTGGAGAAGAAAAATTAGTTTTTTATATAGAATTAAAAATTAAATAAGGGCTAATTTATTGTCTGTAAAACAAATTAAATAAAGCAGATTATTTTTCTTCGTAAGAGCCTGTCAGGCAGAAGCTGATAAATGGTTACTAATTTACCTGTAGCGGTAATTAGAAAATCATAATCTGTACATCTTCAGTAATATTATGCTTCCCTCATATAAAAATACAATCGGAATTGCTACAAGTAGCTGTGTGAACATATCAACGGAAGGAGTTATAACGGCAGCTATAATAAAGGCGCAGAGAATTGCATATTTACGATATAATGAAAGTTTTCCGGAATTTATAAGACCTATTTTGCCGAGTAAAAGTGCTACAAGAGGCAGTTCGAATACAACGCCGCATGAAACTATAACGGACAGGGCAAAAGAAAAATAATTGCTTACCGACAGCATGGGCTGAAGATCTACTGTGGAAAAATTGATGAGGAATTTCATGCCTGCAGGCAGTATAAAAAATGTCCCTCCTGCTACTCCACAGCAAAATAAAAAAATAACCAGAGGCATAAAGGTAAAGAAATATCTTCTTTCCTCAGGCTTGAGAGCAGGATTTATAAAGGCCCATATCTGATATAATACTATGGGAGATGCCATTATTATTCCACATACAAGTGATACCTGTATATGAGTGACAAAACCTTCCGACGGAGTAAGATAGACGAGTTTATTCTGACCGATAGGCGCGGCAAGGATATGCATTACTCTGGCAGCAACAAAATATCCTCCGATACTGCAGAAAACTACTGATAAGATAGATATTATTATCCTCCGCCGCAGCTCTTCTAAATGTTCTATAACAGTCATTTTCCCGTCTTCCATTGGAGGACCTCCCGAAGATTAAATGTACTTTGCCAGAGCTTCAGACAGATCTGCTGCTACAGTTATAAATTCCCTTGCTTTCTCTTTTACTTTTTCATCGAATTTCAGATTGTCAAGAATTTTATATACAGTCTCTTTTTCTCTTTTATCTACATATTTATCCGAAAGAGGTATGAGGGACATTTGAAGAATGAGAGTCGCTTTGGCCGTATCACTTTCTATCCCCGGTAACAGTTCCAGCACATCCTTCGGATTATTTATATCATCTTCCAGAACTGTTTCCTGTTCCTTTGTCATATTGCCATTTTTTGAAATATTTGCCAGTATTAACTTTATTTCCTCTCCGCTCAGGTAATTATCACATTGAGCTATAGAAAGTAATACCCTGCTCAGTTGAAAAAATTCTTCCGAAAGGTCTTTTTTTTCTTTACTCATATAAATCCTCCTAGCTAAATTTTAAAATATAG
Source organism: Bacillota bacterium (assembly GCA_029555925.1). The sequence goes on along the minus strand of JAKPQU010000267.1, from coordinate 5,278 downwards.
GTATCTTCACTTTTAATGGCGTAAAATAAAGCTTTAGATAAAAATTATAAAAAGTAATTTATCTACTATACTTTCGCAGATTTCAGAAAAAGCCTTGAATTTATTAAGTTTTATATTTCAACTGAAGTCAATAAAATCAAAGGTTTTATAAAAAAGTGCGAAAGTATAGTTATCTAAATAATTTAATTTTTGTATACATTATAACACATATCTTTATGGTATAAAATAAGGGGTAAGGATTTTTATGAAAATCCGTTTAGTGAGTAGTGACCGGTAAACAGTGAATGTAATTTATTATAGTGTGTTTTATAGCTTATTAGAATTATCGTGAAGCGTGAATCGTGAATCGTGAGTGGGAGATTGTCTTTACGCTTCACGACTCACGACTCACGATTTCAGTAAACTGGTCACTGAAAAATGATTCCCTGCCCTCTGCGGCCGTCAATCTGTATTTCCAGAGGTTTTTCAAGCCTTATGTACCTTAAATGATTACTTTCCTTTGCTGCAGGTTGACTGTCAAGCCATGACCAGTCAAGTTTACAGTCCGGATGGTTCAGAGGCACTGTGAAATAGCCAATCCTGAGAGATGTCATATTCTGGAAGAAATGTGATCCCTGGGAAGGATCTACATTCATATTATCAAGGCTTGCCTCTACAATAACCTTTACACCGCTTATATGACTCCATTTTACCGGTATGCCGAGCCACGGGTCTGTAGAGCCCCACCGTCCCGGCCCTATTAACAGATAAGGTCTTTTGTCTGCTCTGAGCATGGTGTTCATCCTGTCAACTTCTTTTGCTATGAGGGAACTCCTTGACGGGTCGAAGGTTTCTCTTTTTACATAAATTATATCTTTTATGTTGTTTATTATGCCGTTACCCAGGGCAAAGTTACTGTAACACAGAGAAGGCTTTTCTTTTATATCGGATAATTCTACCTGTACCAGTTCATCGCTTACTACAAGAGGTCTTACCTGAAGGAAACCGAAATGTGCCGGAAGAGCTTTTTCTGAGCCCAGGGTTACGGCAAATTCAATCTCTACGGGACAGCCCATGGAATCTTCACTCAATTTAAGGAGATATTCCAGGATTTTTGACAGAGGAAATATTTCATTTTTCAGTATATGGGCAAAAGTGATAAGTCGTGGCCCCTGTCCGAAGAGTCCGTCATAAACCCTGTCATTATCGCCTGAATAGGTAGATGCCAGATATTTCAATGTCCCGTCATGTTCTGCCCTGTCTATACCGAATTTTACAAGATATTGATCCTCGTCAGCAAAAGCAGTTGAAATTCTGTGTTCAAGATCTATGCCGTAAAATTCTTTCTGAGAATGATCAAACATATCTCTTATATTACCGAATTGAGGCAGAATCCTGGGATAAGCCGGCGTATATCTCAGAGATATACCGCCGTCTACTATCGTTTTGCCCAGCCCGAGAGCCAGATTTGCCACGCCATCTTCAGGCTTTGCATTTCCTACGGGGTAATAGTTATAAGATCGTGCTACCCCTGAAAAATGGGGATAAAAAGCATTCCCATATGGTTTACCGACTACCTGTTGAATGATAACTGCCATTTTTTCATCTTCCACCCTGTTGGGTGTGGTTTCTATATAGGATTTTGCATTTCTGAAAAATGTTGAAGCATATACAAGCTTTATGGCACTGGCAAGACTTTTGAAACGGTCATCAATATTTATCTGATTATTGGGGAGCATTTTGGTAATATAAACACCTGCAAATGGCTGATAAAGGGCATCTTCAAGGAGGCTTGACGATCTCACTGCCAGAGGAACGTTTACATGACTTATAAATTCCCTGAGATCACCCACTGTCGTGGCAGGTAATTCTGCATTCAGAAATTCATTTGCTATCATCATATCAGAGGTTTCTTCGAGAGCAAAATTCAGGAGATTATTTTTCTTTATAAAGGAATCAAACATATCTGTGCCGAGAACGAGTGTTGCAGGTATCGATATAGATACATCCTGAAAGAGGTCATCTTTCAAATAGCCTGACAGAACTTTGTCAATAAAAGCAAGTCCTCTCGCTTTCCCGCCTATGGAACCACTGCCTATGCGGCTGAAATTATAATAATCACTATGAAAATGTCTTGAATAACTTACAATAGAGCCTCTGTGACTTTTTTTTCTGTATTCTATAAAAATATTTTTAATCAGTTTCCTGATTGTTTCCGGAGATTTATTCTCTAAATCTGTTAAAGAGGAAATGGCCCTGGCCAGTTCAAATTCTGTCCTTGCAAGAAGCCATCTTGTAAGATTTCCGTTTTTTATATATTCACTCAGAATGTTCCCCGGTACCGTATCTATAAGTGAATATAAAGAAGTAATATTTTTTATTCTTCCTGTTTCATTCCCTTCATGATCACAGAAAATAAGGTCTCCGAAACCGGTAGAATGTTCAAAGAAATTTCTGAAATCGCTTACCAGTGTATGAGATTTCTTAAAAAGGAAATTTATATTCAGTTTTTTACTTATTTCTTCATCTTCCTGATTGTTGGATTGAAGCAATACAGGCACATGGGGAAATTCTTTCCTTATCATAGTGATAAAATCCAGTCCTCCATTATTGTCCATCACACCATTTCTTGTGAAGGAACGTTCACTTATTACTGCCATTAAATTGCCTTTAATTTTTTCGTAAATCCTGATTGCTTCTTCAAAGGAAAGAGCCAGATGAACCCTGGGTCTAGCTCTCTGTCTGAGGGATTTTTCTGTCCATGTGAGACTGTCCTGTAAAAGCAGAGCTGTCTGATCCCATAATTCTTCAAATAAAATATGAATATATCTGGAATAGGAACTTATTGAATCTTCAATTACGAGGATATTCTGAACACCTATAAGGGAGGTATCTTTTTCGGCGTTTTTCATGTCTTCTATATATTGAATAATACCTGTAAGGATTCCTCCGTCACCATGCCAGATGAAAATTCTGTCTATTGCTTTTTCATCATATATTTCAAGAAGTCTGGCAAGTTCCGGAGTATTATAGGCCAGTATGACTACAGGCATACCGGGGGATATTTCCTTGACTTTACGACCGAAAGTAAAAGGATCCATATCGCCTATTCTCATTATGGTAACTACCATATCAAACTGCTCTTCTGCAAGTTTTTTCAGAGCTTCCTGACCACCTTTTATTCTGTACAATTCAGGCACATAGCCGAGATCTCTCTGTTTATAAGCAGCTCCCAGAAGATCGGCGAGTCGTCCGTCTTCTTCCAGAAGAAAGTAATCATAAAGACTGGCAACAAGAAGGACTTTTCTTACTTTATAGGACATAATGGAATGAAGGCAATAGAAATCTTCTATATGATTTTTTTTCATATATAACAACCTCCCTCTAAACATCGTAATGCGTGACGTGTGTTGCGTTACGCATTACTGCATTAAAATAAGTAACGCGTAACATGTAACGAATAACGTATATAACCGCTACGTGTTACGCGTTACGCGTTACGTCTTTCTAGACCCAGCCTCTCATTTTACATGCTTCTGCTACTCTCTGTATGGCAATCATATAGGCAGCATCACGCATATAGATGTTCTTCTTTCTCGCAAGTGCTGAAACCTTCAGATAGGCATCAGTCATTTTTGCATCCAGTTTACCGAGAACTTCATCTTTGGGCCAGAAATAATTCATATTACACTGAACCTGTTCGAAATAACTACACATAACACCACCGGCATTGGCAAGGAAATCGGGTACTATGAAGATACCTCTTTCTTTCAATACCTTATCTGCATCTATAGTAGTTGGGCCATTGGCACCTTCAACCATAATTTTTACATTTTTATGTATCTTCGGAGCAGTTTCTCCTGTTACCTGATTTTCAAGAGCGGCAGGTATTAATATATCTACGTCCTGCTCTATCCAGGCATCTCCGGAAAGTATTTCATAACCCAGAGCCTGGGCCTGTTTTTTATCTATTCCGCCAAATCTGTCTGTAATATTAAGCAGTGCTTCTATATCTATGCCATCTTTCTTCTTGAATGTATAGGATTTCTGCTCTTCCTGATCCCAGCAGGATACACATATGGGGGTTCCGCCATATTCTTTATAGAGTTTTACAGCATACTGCGATACATTACCAAAACCCTGAAAAGCTGCTTTAGTAGATTTTATATCTATTCCCATTTCTCTTAAAGCTTCTCTTAATACATATATTACTCCATAACCTGTTGCTTCTGTTCTGCCAAGAGAACCTCCTATACCTACCGGCTTCCCTGTAATAAATCCCGGGTATTTTCCTCCATGTAATTTTTCATATTCATCCATTATCCATACCATATGCTGTCCGCTTGTCATTACATCCGGTGCAGGAACATCCTGGACAGGTCCTACATTTCTTGCTACCTGACGAACCCATCCGCGACATATCCCTTCCTGTTCTCTCATGGAAAGATTATGGGGATCACATATGACTCCGCCTTTACCGCCTCCGAGAGGTATGTCTACAACGGAGCATTTCCATGTCATCCACATGGCAAGAGCACGAACTGTATCAACAGTTTCCTGAGGATGGAATCTTATTCCGCCTTTACATGGGCCACGGGCATCATTGTGCTGAACTCTGAAACCTTTGAATACTTTTACCGTTCCGTCATCCATTCTTACAGGAATATTAAAATGATATTCTCTGTCCGGGTTTCTGAGCAAATCTTTTGTAGCCTGATCCAGACCTAACTGTTCTGCTACAGAGTCAAACTGGTCCTGTGCTAATTTGAAAGCATTAAACGGTTTGTTGGCCATAAAATCAAACTCCTCTTAATTTAATTTATATGAGAATCGTAACGCGTAACGCGTAACACGTGACGGGAAAAACAATTCTCATAATTTGTTGTGACCGAACCGGTCAGGGTTGTTAGTCTAAAGTGAAACGTGAATGATCTTAACATAAAAGTTTGGAACTTGTCAAATTCAATAGTTACCGGTTATCGCTCCCGACTGCCGGTTCGTAAATCTTAAAAACATTGAAACCATAACCTGAAGATTGATTTATTTATTACAGCTCTCTCCCCTTATATCGGAAATTAATAAATTATAACTGTGAACCTTAATGTGCAATATTTTTATTGCATTATTCACTGCAATCCTATATATAACAGTTACTTACTACCGCTACAGGTAAATTAGTAACCATTTATCAGCTTCTGCCTGACAGGCTCTTACGAAGAAAAATAATTTGCCTTATTTAATTTGTTTTGCAGACAATAAATTAACCACTGGTTAATTTCTAATACTATAGAAAAAACTA
>JAKPQU010000255.1 GCA_029555925.1 Bacillota bacterium | reverse complement strand
ACCTGTTACGGTACTTAGATTACCTTATACTAAATTGCTTTAATTAAACCGAATAATTTGAACAATAGGTAAATACCGTCTACCTGCCTGATGCTCCTTCGAAAAAAATCTAAACTGGAACGTTTATAACAGTTACAGCTTATATCATGCTACTTTACATTATAATTCAATAAAATATACCTGTGCTGCCGTGATATTTTTTTCTCCGGAACACCAGGCAGGCAGACTGCTATGTCTAAAGCTAAATAGTATTAAAATCAAAGGTTTTATAAAAAAGTGCGAAAGTATAGAATATAAATTTTTCAGATAATTTTTCTTTATATCAGTCCTTAATAAAATTCTTACACTCTAAAATTTTCTTTTTTACTTCTTCATTACCGGGGTTTAATGTTAAATATTTTTTAAAATATTCTATTGCTTCTTTATATCTTTCTATGGACATGGCATTAATACCGGCGTAGTAAAAATATTTATCATTGGGGTTCGGATTTACTTCTATACTTTTTTTAAAATGGACGAAAGCTTCTTCCTTATGTCCTGTTTCGTCAAGGGCTTTTGCATACCAGTAATGACCTGTAGATTTACTTCCACTCGGACTAAGAGCCAATCCTTTTTTTACAATGGCCAGTCCCTTTTCTTTTTCACCGTTGTTTATATGCCAGAAGCCCAGATTAATATAGGCAAGGAAATAACCGGGATATTTCTCAATAGTTTTTTCATAATAATATTTTGCTTTATTTCTATCAATATTTAAATAAGATACGCCAAGATTCAGGTAGCCTATTTCATTCGTCCCGTATGTTTCACACTGTGTGTAAAAACTTATACTATCTTTCCAGTGTTTATTCATAAAATATCCGGTTATACCGAAATAAAGTGATAAAATTACAGCGATGACAACAGCAACGTTACGATTTTTTATATAACGGAACATAAGTAACGAAACAATCAGTGTCAGATAGGGAAGAGAAGGATACATCCATCTGTCTGCTATATACTGAAAAAGCGGGAAAATTGACGATGAAGGTATGAACATAGTCCAGTAGGCAGCTATAGAAAAAGACAGAAGAGGCAGTTTTTTTCTCATATGCCATGCAATAATAATAGTAAGAAGAATAAAAATAAATCCTGTGAGCATTTTAATATCTGTCACTGATTTAACTACATCACAGTCGGGAAGACCTCTTATCGGGAAGGGATAGATGAAATTCCTGAGATAATAAAAAAGATGCATTTTAAACTGGGTCATAAGGTAATAAAGTCTGTCTTTCAGTGATGTTCCCATATAGGCGGCAGTTGTTCCATAAATTATTGTGCCGAACCTCACATAGAGCCATACAAAAAATACTGATAGTTGAAAAGCCAGAAACCTTGCCCATGTTTTCCACGAAGGAATACCGCTTTTTGCCATGATAAGTTCGAATTCCAGTATTAAAAGAGGCACTATTAAAACCATTATTTTTGATAAAAGAGCGAGGAGAAAAAAGAATATTACTGCTGCCCATTTACCAAGTGTTTCTTTAGATTTTCTCATTTTTGTATAAATATAGAGGCTAACTGCCAGAAAAGCCTGCATCATAATATTATCTCTTCCGCAGATATAATTTACACAGAAACCTGATATGGGATGTATTGAGAAGAGTAATACTCCGAAAAATGATATGACTCTGTAAAAAGATTTGTCTTCAGAATTTTCGCTGTTAAATGTCAGCAGTTCGAAAAAGAAAAGATAGAGGAAAATCGATGCCCCTATATGAAAAAATAAGTTGTATATATGGTATCCCACAACATTATAGCCCCATATCGCATAGGTAAGAGACAGGCTCAACGGGAGGAGGGGTCTGTAACTGATATTACCGGGTAATGTTCCTATTGTAGAAGGATCTGTAAAATGGCGCCATATGGGATGTATATGTCTTATGGCAGGATTATTTACTACAGTATGAAAATCATCTAATTGATAGGCATTATGAAAGGTATTGCTGAATACTATGATAGATATAAGGTAGATATAAACTATGTGAGTTACAGGAGAATATAAAAGGAAATTTTTCATATCTTTGCCAGTGCTATTTTTTCTATTGTTTTAACTGTGTCGTTATTATATTCTACAATATCAAGATCTTTAACAGTTCCCAAGATAGCGAAATTTTCCTGATTTAATCTGTCTGCAAGAGATTTGCAGGTTTCAGGAGATATAGAATTACCTACACCTACATGAGGTATAAATGGAATATCAAGCCTGAGTTCAGGTAAAAGTAAACCTGTATAGAGCCTGTCATGAAGTTTTACAATATGGCTGTACCCTTCATCGGGAACGAGAAAAACATGGCTGTATTCATTAAAAGAATCCTTTACTATGACAGCACACCTCATTGTAAAATCAAATGTTTTAATATTTTCTGACATATTTTTTATATGTTTAATGAATATATCCGGTTCCATATTGAAAACAGGAAATACTATTGTGAAATGGGGACCGGCAACCTTATAATAAAGCTCATCATATTCTTTTCTGATCTTCTGAATCCATTCAAAATCTTTTTCCCATATCTCTGGATATGACAGTACAAGAAGTGACATAGAATGCCTCCGTAATTTATATTTATTGAGTACTATACTTTCGCACTTTTTTATAAAACCTTTGACTTTATTGACTTCAGTTGAAACATAAAACCTAATAAATTCAAGGCTTTTTCTGAAATCTGCGAAAGTATAGTGAGTATTGAAGTGATTTTTTACTTTCGTCATATTTTAACAGAATTTGATTAATGTTTCAATGAATATATCTCTGTGGTATAATATGGTATAATTACCGATGTGAGTATAAATAATTAAAATCGTGAATGAAGAGTGAAGAGTGAAGGGGAAAAGGCTTTATTAAGAGCCTATCCGAAAAGTAATATTTTTTTTAATCCTTTCCACTGCCAGGTTCTGGAGAAAAATATATACTGTATTAACAGCCAGTTGTAAATTAAATAGAGGCAAAATAGTAGATGTCTGTAAAAACAGGTTTTCTGTCAGGAGGATTATATATTTTTCGGAAGAGCCTGGCAGTGGAAAGGTATGGAGCGACTTTTCGGATAGACTCTAAATATTAATGCTCAATTCAGTAAGAGTAACTATACTTTCGCACTTTTTTATAAAACCTTTGATTTTATTGACTTCAGTTAAAACATAAAACTTAATAAATTCAAGGCTTTTTCTGAAATCTGCGAAAGTATAGTAAGAGTAATGAAACGATTAGAGAAAATTATGGAATATACTGATTTATCATCTGCAGAAGAAATTGAAACAGAAGGGAATTTTTCAGATTTTGATTTTGAATGTTTTGAGGAATTTTACCGCAAATACTACGGAGAAGAAATTAAATCCCATCATAATTCCCGTCTGAAACTTCTCAGAAATCTGAATTTAATGAAAAATAAAAACCTGACTCTTGCAGGTCTTTTGCTCTTTGGCAGGCGTGTAGAAAGTATAAGACCGCAGTTTATTATAAGAGCTACATGTTTTGAAACAGATGAATTTTTAATACACAGGTATCTGGATTCCGAAGAAATAACAGGGAAATTAATCGAACAGTTCCATGGAGGAGTAAATTTTATAAAACGAAATGCCAGATTTACCATAAATGAAGCAATTTATAGAGAAGCTCTTTTTTATGCTATTATACACCGTGATTATCTCATAAATAACTCTATATTTATTTACATTTTCAATAATAGAATTGAGATAATAAGCCCCGGCATTTTACCTTTTTCTGAAGTAGCCATTCATTGTAAGAGAAACCCCTTTATAATGTCTTTTCTCGAAAAAGAAATTAATTGTACCTCCATAGACATGCTTCGTAATATAAATGGAATTATTAAAGCATGTAAAGAAAATAATATTAAAGTTGATTTTATAAATGATAAAATTAATATGGAAGCTAAAGTTGTATTTTATGGACCAGGTCTATGAATGACTACATATACAGTCAGGATTAATTCTGTCTTTCCGTTATGTATAAAATTTTTATATAAATTCTTAAGAGAAGGATTTTGTCATTAAGATGGGAACTATCTTTATGGAGGTGAATATAAATTTTCAATAAAAAATTATTTTTAATATTTTTATCAATACTAGCTTTTAATACCACATGTTTTGCTCTGGAGAAAACAGTTACTCCTTCCGGAAGTCTTCCTTATTTTTTTCTTATGGCTTTTCTCGGAGGTCTCATACTCAATCTCATGCCATGCGTATTACCTGTTGTTTCATTGAAAGTATTCAGCCTCATGAAATCCGCCGGTGAAGAAAAGGGAAGGGTTTTAAAAGCAGGTCTTGTATTTACGGCAGGCGTTCTCTTCTCATTTGCAATCCTTGCTACTGTTGTGGTAATTCTTAAATCCATAGGCCAGTCTGTAGGATGGGGGTTCCAGTTTCAGAGCCCTTATTTCGTATTCTCTCTTGCTCTTGTAGTATATGTATTCGGCCTTTCTCTTTTTGATCTCTTTGAAATATCTCCTCCTTCTGCGGAAAAAATAGATAAACTGGCACAGAAAGAGGGATGCATCGGAGCTTTTTTCGAAGGAATTCTGGCTGTACTGCTTGCCACACCATGTTCAGCCCCTTTCCTGGGAACTGCTCTCGGTTTTGCCTTCAGCCAGCCGGGATGGATTATTTTCACTGTTTTTCTTTTCATAGGCCTGGGACTTTCCACGCCATATCTTTTATTTACTGCAAATCCTAAATTGATGTCTCTCCTGCCCAGACCGGGAAACTGGATGCTGAAATTGAGATTTGCCATGGGATTTCTTCTAATGGGCACTGTTTGCTGGCTTTTATGGGTTCTCGGTAAACAGCTCAATTCCGATGCAGTAGTTTCCACTGTCGTATTTTTCCTTTTTATTGCCATATCCCTCTGGGTTTTAGGATTTATTGAATATAAAACTTCAACCCTCAGGAGATGGATCGTTCGCTTTATATCACTGGTCCTGATTATAGCGGGTTTCTGGACTTCTTATATGTGGCTTTATCCTTTGAAAAATCTTTCGTCAGAATCTTCTGGTAATCAGCTAAATATACCGGGAGAAGTAATAAATGGAGTATCATGGAAAAAATACACGGAAGAATCGTTCAGTATTGCAAGGAAAACAGGGAAAATAATATTCCTCGATGCTTCAGCCGACTGGTGCCTTACGTGCAAGACAAATGAAAATACTGTTCTCTATACAGATAAAGTCAGTGAAAGGCTCAAAAAAGATGATATTATAGTCTTTAAAGCAGATAATACAAAAAGGTCGAAAGAAGTAATGAAACTGATAAAATCCCTTGGTAAATCTGCTGTCCCTGTTTATGCAATTTACCCGCCGGGGGAAAGTTCTGAACCGGAAATTTTACCTGAAGTCATTACCATACAGATGGTTCTTGATGCAGTAGACAGGGCATCAGGACATAAATAATTACCCTGGTAAGCATAAATAATATATATGCTTTCGTGACGCGTCACGGGAGGGTACCTTTATTACATGCTTATGGTCAGGTCAGTAAAAATTGATTGGTAACCGGTGATATTTGAAACCTGAACAATGAATAAATTAAATCTCTTATATAAAATATTTAATTATAAAGTTTCACGATATTTTTCTATTACTCCTTCACTTCCTGTGAGCCTTACCATAAGTCTTCTTTATAGCTGTAATTCCCGTTGCCTTACCTGCAATATATGGAGAAAATACTGTGAACCTATGTCGGCTGAAGAATATGAAAAAATCTTTCGAAATATCGGCACAGGAATCCTGTGGGGTACATTCAGCGGGGGAGAACCTTTTCTCCGGGATGACCTGGCGGAAATATGTTCTTCTTTTTATTCCATATGCAGGCCTTCTTTTATTAATATCCCTACAAACGGTCTTCTTTATGAAAAAATTCCTCCCCTGGTAGAAAAAATAGCAAACATATGCCATAAATCCGATGTGATAATAAATGTCTCATTGGACCACTGGCAGGAAGAACATGATAAAATAAGGCAGGTTCCGGGCAATTTTGAGAAAACCCTTAAGACCTATCGGGCATTGAAGGAACTGGCATTGAAAAATCTGACAGTTGGAATTCATACGGTTATATCCGGATATAATGTCAGAGATTTCAGGGAAGTCTATAAAAAACTTACATCTCTTGAACCGGACTCCTATATAGTGGAAATGGCCGAAGAGAGGGAAGAACTTTCGACAAAAGGAAGTGATATAAGCCCTTCCCCTGAGGATTACGGAGAAGCAATTTATTTTTTACTCGATGAGATAAATAAAAAAAAATTTGCCAGAGTATCCCGACTTACCCAGGCTTTTCGAAGGGTTTACTATGAACTTTCAAAAGATACTTTATATAAAGAAAAACAGATAATCCCCTGCTATTCAGGTATTATTTCCGCCCAGATTTCTCCTGACGGCCACGTATGGCCATGCTGTGTTAGAGGAGATTCTATGGGAAATCTCAGAGAAGATGGTTATGATTTCAGAAAAATCTGGGCCGGTGAGAAAGCAAAAACTATACGGGACAGTATAAAAAAAGGTGATTGTTTCTGTCCTCTTGCCAATGCTGCCTATACCAATATTCTCTGTGATCCTTTTTCAATATTCAGGGTTTTACATAATTTTCTTAAAAGCTAATACTATTTAGCTTTAGACATAAAATAATGACCTCGTAATGCGTAAAGTGTAATGGGTGATGCACAGGGATTAAACCCGTCACGCGTCACGCGTTACCCGTTACGACGACTTAAATTCTAATAAGTTATGAAATACACTATATATAAGCTGTAACTGTTATAAACGGTCCAGTTTAGATTTTTTTCGAAGGAGCATCAGGCAGGTAGACGGTATTTACCTATTGTTCAAATTATTCGGTTTAATTAAAGCAATTTAGTATAAGGTAATCTAAGTACCGTAACAGGTAAAATGGTATCCGTAAAAAGCTTCTGCCTGGCGGGCTCTGGAGAAGAAAAATTCGTTTTTTATATAGAATTAAAAATTAAATAAGGACTAATTTATTGTCTGTAAAACAAATTAAATAAGGCAAATTAATTTTCTTCGTAAGAGCCCGTCATGCAGAAGCTGATAAATGGTTACTAACAGACATGACCGGAGCGGTCACAACCAAATATGAAAATCAACATACAGTGAAGGTGCAAACTTCATCATTTTCATATAAATTTACCTGTTGCGGTACTAAGATAGTTCTTAAAATAGCTTTTTCTTAAAATTATTTTAAGAGCTTATTTTTTTTATGGCCTCTTTTGCTTTATCCCTTACAATCCAGGCTTTGTCGTTTAAAGCTTCCTGAAGGGCTTCAAGTGCTATTTTATTGCCTATTTCACCAAGAGCTTCTGCAGCATCCCTTCTGAGAGATCTCTCTTCGGACTTCAGTGCCCGAATAAGAGATTCCACCGAGCTTACATCCCTTAATTTTCCCAGGGCTTTGGCAGATGAGCAACAAACGGTCCAATCCCGATCACATAGAGATTTTATAAGAGGTTTTACTGCTCTGTTATCTCCAAGGTCTCCCAGAATTTCTGCTGATTTATGCCTCCAGAACCAATCTTTATCAGAGAGAGCTTCAACAAGGGGTTCGACAGATCTTTTATCACCCATTATTCCAAGAGATATGGCAGATCTCCTTCTGACACCGGTATCTTCATCATCAAGGATTTTATATAGAGGTTCTACGGCACTTTTATCTTTTAACCTTCCGAGAGAATCCGCAACTTCTCTTCTCACAGAGACATCTCTGTCATTTAAAGCCTCAATGAGAGGTTCTACTGCCTGTCTGGCACCTATATTACCGAGAACAGCAGCAGAATTGCTTCTTACTAAAGGATCTTCATATGTTAACGATTTTATAAGAGGGCCCACAGAAGCTTCTCCTATTTTCACAAGAGATTCCATTGCCTGATATTGAACATAGACATCACTGTCATTTAAAATTCTTATAAGAGGTTCTACAGCTCTTTCATCACCTGTTTTTCCGAGAGCCCAGGCAGCATTTTCCCTGACTCTGCTCTTTCTGTAACTGAGAGCCTTTATAAGACCATTTATGTCATTTCTGAATAACATTTTTCCTACATCAGGATCAAAGATTTCAAAAAGAGCAGTAAAAAATTCAAATAATCCCATTTTACTTCCATCGGTTTATTAATAAAACATGTGCTCCATGCGGTGGCAGGAATGATATGGTGGTTAGATTCTGTATCGAATGCGGGTCAGAACTCGGGTAACCGGTAACAGGTATTAAACCAATTACCTGTTACCGGTTATGATAAAAAATTATTTCCCCAGTGTGGCAACCATAACAGCTTTTATAGTATGAACTCTGTTTTCAGCCTCATCAAGGGATTTATTATATTTACTTTCAAAAACCTCTTCCGTAACTTCACATATATCAGGGTATTTTGCCGAAAGATCCGTATCTGTATTATGAAATGCAGGTAAGCAGTGAAGAAAAATAACATCTTTATCTGCTTTATTTATCATATCCATAGTTACCTGATAGGGCTTTAAGAGTTTTATACGTTCAAGTATTTTATCTTCTTCTCCCATAGATGCCCACACATCCGTATAAATTACATGGGCACCTTTTACGCCTTTGGCTACATCACTGTGCAAAGAAATTTTTGCTCCGCTATCTTTTGCAAATTCTTTTGCCATATCAACAAGATCTTTATCGGGATAAAGTTCTTTCGGTGCTACAATCCTGAAATCCATGCCGCATTTTGCAGCTCCAATAAGGAGTGAATTTGCCACATTATTTCTTCCGTCTCCACAGAATGCAAAGGTAAGACCTTTTAAAGTTGAAAAATTTTCCTTAACTGTAAGGAAATCTGCCAGCACCTGAGTCGGATGAAATAAATCCGTAAGGCCGTTCCATACAGGAACACCTGAATACTTTCCAAGAATTTCAACAGTACTGTGTTTGAAACCGCGAAACTGAATTCCGTCAAACATACGGCCCAGAACTCTGGCACTGTCTTTCACCGTTTCTTTTTTTCCAAACTGAAGATCATCTTTTCCAAGATATTCAGGATGGGCGCCTTCATCCACACAGGCGACAACAAAAGCACATCTTGTACGGGTAGAAGGTTTTTCGAAGATAAGGGCAATATTCTTATTTTCCAGGTTTCTACCGTATATACCGGCATATTTGTCTGCTTTTAATTTTGCTGCAAGATCAATAAGAAAATTTATTTCCTGAGGTGTGTAATCATTGAGAGTAATGAGATTTCTACCTTTAAGATTAAATGGCATTTTATGTATCTCCTTTATTGATAGTCAACCAGAAAACAGGCAAAGCGCGTATATTGCCTTTTGCCTGTTTTCTATTATATGACTTATAACTGATAAAGTCCAAGTTTACCTTCTCTTTTTCCTTTAAGTACAGGAAGCCCTGATTCTACGTCATAAGAAATTTCTTCTGCACTATCGAAAGGCCCTAACCAGCCATATTTTTTAGTAATCATATAAATTCCTACAGGGTACTGAATGGCTATAACATAATCGTTATTTTCTTCCGAATAAGAAACACCTATTACAGAACCGTCTAAAGATACCTTCTGCTCTATTCCTTCAGTGGTAATCTTTCTTACCATACTCTTATGAACTTCTACAGTTTCACCGGCAACTTTGAATGTGTAAGGATACTCAGTTAATTTTTCCATAATTACTTCCTTTCTATAAATACAAAAATTAGATTATTTCTAAGTATAAGAAGTTGGGAATAGAAAGTCAAGGTGATAAATAAGATTTTTTGATTGCGTTATGACAGGTGATGTTACATAAATAAAAATTAATTAAACTTCTCAGGTTTTGGGTTCCAGATAAAATTATTCATCAGGCATACAGAAAGGCAAAGGTTTTATCAATGATTTAAACTCTCTGTCAGGACATGGTGCATAACCTGTCATATTATCTTTCAGATAGGCATATACGGAAGGGGTAATATCTGCCTTAAAAGCATTAAGCAGCCAGAGAGAACCTGTAAATTTTCCGCCCATCATAAGAACAGCTTTTTCTGCATCACACAATTTATGCTCTATACCGGCAGAATAAATTATAGACGGCGCAAAGCCATCTTCATCAAATACAAACCCTTCCTTTTCCATATGCTTTTTCACTTCTTCTATTTTTTCAGGTGAAAGTTCCATAAACTTTTTTTCATCACATGTAGACGGGTTTTCTATATTCAAAGAATCTTTTGGTTCACTTACTATTTTCTCTCTTACTTCAGAAATCTGAGGGTGATTGATTATATTTCCAGATTTATTTATTGAGTCAACCATTTCTTTTACCTCCCGGGGAATATAAATAGAAACACTTCATATAAAACTTACAACACCTTGTACGAGGATTGACTATATATATTATAGCCTCAAAAAAAAATATGTAAAGGAGATATTTTTAAAAAACATGTTAACTTTTAGAAAATTTTATTGTAACCATTCATCTATAAGCAGTCAGCAGCCAGTTTTTATTGCATTACATATTACACTTTTCCTGTGATGTTATCAATCGCTCTTCTCGCATCTATATTGGCGGGATCTATACAAAGAGCTTCCTTATATAAAGATAGAGCTTTCTCTTTATTACCTTTTTTTTCTTCTATCAAACCGAGCAAATAATAAGCATCATCAAGGCCTTTATATTCCTGGAGGGCTGCTTTTGCATAATTTTCCCCTTCTTCAAGTCTGCCTTCATCACAGGCAATATATGCGAGAGAACAGAAAGATGCCAGAGAATACGGGGAAAGGGTGCTGGCCTTCTGGAAAGATTTTTTAGCCTCTTCAAATTCCTGTTTTTGTCTGAGATAATACCCCCTGTTATAGTAAATTTCTGCTCTTTCAGGGTCTTTTTTCATAGCTCTATCCAGTTCTCGCAAACATTTATCCATATCTCCGATACAATAATAAACCTGTGCAAGATAAAACCTTAAAGACGGAAAAACAATAGGTCTCAATGTAATAGATTCTTTTAGATGTAAAAGAGCATTTTCCAGATCATTTTTATAATAATAGCATATTCCGAGGGCAAGATGTATCGCATTTTCTTTTTTATACTCTTTCAATTTACCTTTATAATAAATTATAATCTCATCAAGCCTGTTTAATCTGAAAGTACAGTATACCAGCATAATATGGGCTTCTACAAAGGTAATGTCCATATGTACTGCTATATGAAAAATCTCCCATGCATTTTCGATTTTATCTGTTTTCATATACATATGGCCCAGATTATAAAGGGATACTGTATACTGCGGATCAAGAGTATTTGCTCTTTCAAAAGCTTCTATAGCATCTTCGAACCTGCCCTGTCCCGCATAAGCAACACCGAGATTATTATGTGCTATAGCAAAATCAGGTTTCAAACCAAGAGCTTTTTCATAATAAACTATAGCTTCTGTAAACCTGTGTTCTCTCGAATAGGTCCATGCCATATTATTATAAGCCCAGTAATAACCGGGGTCGATTTTTATGGCATTTTCAAAAGCTTCTATAGCCTCTTCAAATCTTTTCTGATTGGCATATATATTGCCGAGACTGTTATAAGCTCTTGCATTATCAGGTCTGGCTTCTATATCTTTTTTATACTTTTTTTCCAGTTCATCTATTTTACCCTGTACCGCACAGACCCAGCCAAGATTATAATGAGTCCATGTATCCTTTGGCACAAGCTTCATTCCATGTCGAAACATCATTATAGATTTTTCAAATTTTCCCTGTTTATAATATGTCCAGGCAAGGTTATAATAGGCCCAGGCATTTTTATTATCCAGCCGTATAGTTTTTTCCAGTTGAATTTCTGCATCTTCATAATTTTCCTGATTAAAATATGCTATACCAAGACTTAAACTTGCCATAGCAAAATTCGGGTCTATAGACAGAGCTTTTTTATAAAATTCAATTGCCTTATAAAAATCATGCAGTTCTGAATAAGCAAGACCAAGATTATAATAGGCCTTTTTGTCATCAGGGGAAATACTCAAAGCTTTATTGTATTCTTCTATGGCAGAAGAAATTTTTCCCTGAGAAGCATAAATATTCCCCAGATTAATATAAGCCTCAGGCAGAGCTTTTCTTTTTATAACCTTTGTATATATATCAAGAGCCTTATCATATTCCTTTTTTTCAAAATGAACATGACCTGTTCCCAGTTGAGCATATATATTATCTTTATCCAGTTTCAATGAATTTCTGTAAGAAATTAACGCTTTATCGAAATGGCCCAGTTTCAAATATGTATTGCCTAGACCGTTATGAACATTTGGATTACGGGCATCATATTTTACGGCTTTCTTAAATTGTTCCAGAGCTTCAACAAACTTATTTTCTTCAAAATATATCATGGCAAGATTGTAATGAGTTCTCCCGTCTGAAGGGTTAGTATGAAGAACTTTATGATAACTCTGAATTGCCAGTTTTAATTCCCCTTTATACTGGTAAATCTTTCCAAGACGATAATTGGAGATATCGTTCAATTCACCACGTTCAAGCATATTCTGGTACTTTTCGAGTTCTTTTTCCACATCATATTTAAGAGGGTCATATTCTTCTATTTGTTTTGACTTTTGAGAAAACAGGTTTTTAAATACATCTAAAAACATAAAAAGTTAACCTTTCTTTTTTTATCGTAACGCACGTGAAAGGACTAAAAAGTGAATAGTGTCTTTTCACTTTTCACTCTAATTATTGACCTGAGTATAAGCATGTAATAGAGGTTTTGCTCCCGTCACGCGTTACGCGTTACGCATCACGAAAGCAGTTATATATTATTTATGCTCACCTCAGTAAATAAACTCTAATAAGTTATGAAATACACTATATTTTACACTTTTTGTTCACAGTCTTCAAGTGCTTAAATTATAATAAAATATTAGGAATTTGCAAAAAATTTAAGAAGGGAAAGATTTTTTTTTAGAGAATTTATAGAGGAATTTTTAAAAATCAATGAACTGTTTATTTAAACATTTAAAGGAGGAGATACTGTGCGTAAACCTATTATTGGCGGAAATTGGAAAATGTATAAAACTATCTCTGAAGGAGTTAATATAGCTAAGGATTTAGTAAATAGTTTGCAAAATCTTACTGAATGTGATGTATTTATTTGTCCTCCTTTTACTATGTTAGAAAAAGTCGGAGAAATAATAAAAAATTCCACAATAAAATTAGCTGCTCAAAATATGCACTGGGAAGACGAAGGTGCTTTTACAGGTGATATATCAGGGAAAATGTTATTAGATGCAGGTTGTACCTATGTTTTACTGGGACATTCCGAGAGAAGAAGAGGGGAACCACAGGAAAGTGACGAAATTATAAACAAAAAACTTAAAAAAGCTCTTTCCATAGGATTACTTCCAGTTGTGTGCATAGGAGAAACGAAGGAAGAAAGAAAAGCAGGACATACAGAAGAAATAATAAGGAAACAGATGATAGGAAGCCTGAAAGAAATCTCTGAAAATGACATATTAAAAATAACTATAGCATATGAACCTGTATGGGCTATTGGAACAGGTGATACGGCAACCCCTGAACAGGCTGAAGAAGTTCATATTTATGTAAGAAAACTTATTGCTGATATATATAATACTGATATAGCCGATAAGATTAGAATACAGTATGGCGGAAGTGTAAAACCTGATAACATGTCAGAACTTATTATGCAGAAAAATATTGACGGAGGACTGGTTGGAGGAGCTAGTCTGAAAGCTGAATCCTTTGTAAAAATCGTAAATTCATGTAAATCTTACTTGGCCTGACAATAAAGTAACTTTGAATATTTAATTACAAAGTTGAAAGGATGAATATATGAAAAAAGATTATTATGAAATTAATGAAGCAGCAAAAGAGTTAGGTAAAAGTAGGGCAACTATTAACAAATATATAAAATCAGGAAAATTAAAAGCTAAAAAAGTAAAATATAGAAGAATATTTAAATATCAAATATCTGCGGAAGATTTAGAAGCTCTAAAAAATGAAAGTGACGAAAATATAGAAGAAGATATGTCTGAAGAAAAAGAAGAAGATATGTCTGAAGAGGAAGAAGAGAAGAAAGCTGAAGAAGAGAAGAAAGCTGAAGAAGAAGAACTGAAGAAAGCTGAAGAAGAGAAGAAAGCTGAAGAAGAAGAACTGAAGAAAGCTGAAGAAGAGAAGAAAGCTGAAGAAGAAGAACTGAAGAAAGCTGAAGAAGAGAAGAAAGCTGAAG
>JAKPQU010000251.1 GCA_029555925.1 Bacillota bacterium | reverse complement strand
TTCATAACTATCCATAAATAATGACCTCGTAATGCGTAAAGCGTAATGCGTGATGCGCAGGGATTAAACCCGTCACGCGTCACGCGTTACGCGTCACGACGACTTAAATTCTAATAAGTTATGAAATACACTATAATTATAAATTGTAATGAAAGTAACTATAATTAAATAGCGAGTTATGTTATAATAAAATGCGGATATTATTATCCTGGATAAAATTTACATTATAAATAAAACAGTAAAAAATCTCTATAAATAAAATTTACGGCTGGTATGTTATGCTGAAAAATGAAAGTCAAATTCTCTTAAATCGTTATAAAATATTAAACTTAATAAAAAGAGGCGGCATGGGAGTAATATATATGGCAGAAGATCTCCATCTGGAAAGAACCTGTGCTGTCAAAGAGTTATTAATAGATTTCAGTAATACATCGAGTGAAGATATTAACAGAGCAGTAGAAAACTTTAAAAGAGAAGCCAGAATACTGGCAGAATTGCATCATACAAATCTACCAAAGGTATATGATTATTTTGTCTCGAAAGATAAATATTTTCTTGTTATGGATTATATAAAAGGTGATGATCTTCTGTCGTTGCTTAACAGGAGAAGCGGCGGGTTCCCGGAAGAAATAGTTACGAAATGGTTATTTCAGTTATGTAATGTTCTGGACTATCTTCACACACATGACCCTCCAATAATATACAGGGATGTAAAACCGTCAAATATAATGTTACGGGAAAAAGATAAAAGTCTGATCCTCATAGATTTCGGTATAGCTGTAATTTCAGGTGGAACCCTTCCGTTAAAAAAGCGGGATAGCCTGGGCACACTGGGCTATGTATCACCGGAACAATGTGATGGTAAAGCCTCACCGGCAGGTGATATATATTCACTTGGTGCAACGGCATATCATCTCCTGACAGGACATCTTCCTCCAATGTTTGCAGAAAGTACTTTAAAAGAAAAAAAAGAGGATATATCAGAGGAACTTGAGAAGATAATTTTCAGATGTCTTAAAAAAAATGCAGGCGAAAGATATCAAAATATAAAAGATTTACTCTGTGAATTAAAACAATTGCCAGAAAATAAAAATGATATTTTTACAGAGGAAGCAATAATTGACTACAAAATCAATCCCAGAGAAGAGTTTTATGATCTGAGTCAAAAAAATCTTTATAATATACTTTATAACTATGTTTCACAGAGTAACTCCGGGAAATTAATAATAAAAGACGGATATGAAGAAGGTGAGATATATCTTAATAAAGGTGATATATCAGGTGCAAAACTCGGTAACCTGTCAGGAGAAGACGCATTAAACAGCTTATTTACCTGGTCTGAAGGAACGGCATTTTACTCAAATGAAGTAATGGATAAAATAGAGATACACAAATCAACATCTTCAATCCTTCGTGAATGTTTGAGAATAGACAATGAACTTCAATCAATGAAAAAAGAAGTACCTTTATTGAAATTAAACCAGACTTTTATATTTAATAATGCTTTACCACCTGAAGGAGAGCACAAATTTTCCCCTCTTGAGATAGCAGTAATCGCATATATAAAGAATAACTTATCTATAAGAGAAGTTGCCCATAAATTGAGCAGGGATTATTTTAAAATTTTAAAAATAATCTATAAGCTGTACAAAGAAAATATATTTCTTGATTCCTGTATTCCACAAAGAAACGTAAAGATTTTAATTGTAGATGATGAAGAAGAGATAAGGAAGTTGATTATATCATGCCTGGAAAGTAATTATCATTTTCAGCTGGAAAGTGCAGGAGATGGAGTTGAATGCTGTCTTAAATTGAATATTTTCAAACCTGATATTATATTACTGGATATATGTATGCCGGATATAGACGGATATGAAACCTGTAAAGTAATAGATAAAATGCCAAAATTTTCAAGGCCGGAGGTTCTCATAATAACGGCGGCCAGAAATGATTTAATTGAGAGCCTTCTGGCGAAAGACTATATAGACATTATGTACAAGCCATTCAGACTGAAGGAATTAAAGACAAGAGTAGATAAAATTATACAGAAAATAAATATGCAGAGATCTACTTCTTATTTATCCTGAATTAAATCAATAAGTCAGTCCAATTTATTTACGTTTAAAAAATGATAAAAGGCCACCTTTTTTTGTATTCCCCTGTATCGCCTGAGTAGGGTATGTGACATTATAAGTTCCTTTTACTTTTTCTATAATCTCAATAACATCTGTAATATCTTTTTTGCTGGTGCCACTTTCTTTCAAAAAATTATCTAAAAGCATGTCCAGTTTACTTATAGGGAATGCAGTCATATCATGCTGCAAATCTTCCACACATGTTTGAAGAATTAACGGTGCAGAAGGCCCTGCATGTGCTTTCAGTCGTTTTTCTATATTATCAAAAAATTCTTTTCCCACAATCGATTGAGTTCCCGGAGGCAGTACTGGTTTTACTTTTTTACTGACTATGTCTCTCAGACTTTTCTCACTTATACCGGTGGATTTAACAAGATCAAATATAAGACTATCTAATTTACTTTCAGGGAAAGAGGTTATGGTATAGCCCAGTGTATCTATGGATGTATCCAGTATTACCTTCGCAGAAGGCCCGATAGTTAATTTCAAATGTTCTTCCAGTTTATTAATAAGTTCTGCATCTAAAAGAGGTTCATTAATTGTTTTACTGACCTGTTCTTTTGCTGTTATCTGTTCGACTTTTTCTATTACATCAAAAGACATAAATTTGTATAACATCTTGAATAGCTCATACCTGCTTTTTCCTGTCATTTCTTCAATTTTCTTTATACTCTTTGTACCGTCTAAAAAACTTACTATAGACAAATCTTCAGTATTTAAATTAATTCTGGCAGAAGTACTTCTCCCGGTAAGTTTAAACACATCATCAGGACTTTTAATTAACTCCTGAATCACAATAAGTTCCTTTCTTTTAGCAAGGCAATCCGTAAGAAGTTGCTTTGTATTAACATCAATTGTAACTTTTTCTGCCTTCACATCATATAGAAATTCAAAATTTCCTTCATTCCATGTTAACAGGCTATATAGAGCATCCAGACCTTCCCTCAACGGGAAAACAGCATGAACGATTTTACCGTCTTCTATATAGACTTCAGCTTTTTCATCTTTATTAGAAAAGACAAGTTTTCCTGGCTGTTCTTTTTTTGTACACAACAATACAAATAAATCAATTAATTTTATATCTTTCAAATTTCCCGATACCGGTTTCTTTTCTGCCATTTTCCATAGCCCCTTTCAGTTATTTTGAACTTTTCCATCCAGTTTTTCATGGAACAAATCTGGACAGGTAATTTCAAACTATCCAAAGAATATCACTGCTGAATTCAGGTTTAAAGTTATGGGGGGTCAAGGTTCCATTCAACTCCCCATAACCCTGAATTCATAAAGAACAAAAATTTCTGTCCCTTAAAATTTTCTCTATTATATCATCACTGTAAAATTTTAGAAAAACTTATAATTTATATTCTTTCACCAGTGATTCAAGTCTTTGTGACATTTTCGACATGGTTTCCGAACCTGATTTAACCTTTTCCGCAGTAGGTCCTTCTCCCATACCCTGAGCCACTTCTGTCAGTTCTCTCGAAGAAGTGGTAAGAGAATCTATGAGTTTATTCATTACAGATATAGTATTTTTCACAGAAACAATCATTTTATTACAGCTATCTCTGAGATTTTCAAGTTCCAATATGGATGTTTTTATATCCATAGCTTCGCTCAAATCACCGGCAGCTACCTTTTTGAATATATGTACCATCTTTTCAAAAGGTGTTGATATAAAACTGGCAAATACATATGCTACTATGGCTCCGAGCACTATAAATATAATTGCCAGCAATATAGTCATCATTCTGATACGATATAAGCCTTCCAGAACCTCATCATAATTAACACTTGGCCCGATAACCCATCTCAATTGAGGGACAAATACAAGGCTCGCAATCTTTACAGTCGGCGTATTTGATCCCTTCTTCAGCCATAGATAAGTCTTTAACTTTACTTCACCGTCACCCAGTTTTTCACCTGTTTCTATCAATTCACGGCCAAGGTAGTTTCCTTTGGCATCTTTCAAATTCCATGTCTGTTCTCCGTCTGATTCTCTGTCTTTTGAAAGCACATATTTTCCCCTGTTACCTGTGTTGGGATCATCTTCAGAAGCATCCAGAATAAAAATATAACCGGTTTTCCCTATTGTAATCCTGGCAAGGCCATTCAGCAACTGATCCTGATATGGTTTTTCCTTTATACCTACATAAAGAGCTCCTATTATAGTGCCTGCGTCATCCTTTATTGGTTCATAAGCCGTCATATACCATTCTGTAACGACAAAAGCTCTGCCTCTATAGGTATCCCCCTTCATAACAGTCTGATACACAGGAGAGTCGGACGGTATATAAGTTCCGACAGCTCTTTCCCCTTCTTTGGTTTTCACATTGGTAGATACTCTCAGCAATCCGTCAGGAATTACCTGAAATATTGTGCATGTACATCCGACTATATTCTGTACGTTATCTACAATATTATAATTACGCGGTATTTTTTCTCCGTTAATTTCCATAGGATAAATACTTACAGAAGTTACTTTTTTTGTAATCTGATTTACCGCATTAAAAGTCTCTTTTTCTCTCTTGTTCAGTGCAGGTTTTCCTGATGCATAAAATATATTTCTTGCTACCGAAAGATCAGAATCTGTTTTGGCCTGTAGAGAAAAATACCTGTTCTTTACATTCTCAGAGATAAGACGGGCCTCATTGCATATATTGTCTTCCACCTGATTGATAATCTCTTTTTTTACGGAAGAATATCCAATAAAACTTATAATCAATACAGGAATTGCGACAAGTAAAACACATGTAATTAAAAGATGTAATTTAATACTCATATAAATATCAGGCTCAATATGTTATGAGCCTTCCTCCTTTCTTATTTCTCAGATTGATTATAATCTCTATGACAAAGACTATCATCTCCTCCTTTCAAAAATCATCTAATGTTCAATATCAATAAACCCCAGATCCTTCAGATAACATATTATTTCTGCTATCTTTAACTGAGAACTATTCAGGGCGGAAACCAGTTTATTTACCGAACTGTTTCCTCTGGCAATCATAGACAAAATCTTCATCTGAAATCTTGTAAGTTGGATATTTTTCTCATTATTTAAAGAATTCTTTTCGAATCTCAATAACCTATCAGGCGAAACAATAGTATCAATAATATGTTCCAGCTTGAGTAAAAGTTCTGTCTTATCTTCCTGTATAAATTCCAGTGGATCGTGTCCACTAAGATTTTTATCGGCATTTTCCAGATTAACATTATAATGAAAATCAAAATTTTCCTTTTTTAATTTTAAGAACTTACTCCATGCCAGTTCTCCATGCCAGTTATTACAGCTTATGAATATTATCCTCCCATTATTCACCCAGACTTCGCCTGTAAAATTTTCAGACTGGTAGGTTATTTTTCCTGTAGGTCTAACATCTGCAAGATATTTCAATAATTTTTCAGGAGGACAGGATGTAAAATTCCCGGGGAAAGGGCTATTAGAGCTTATTTTATCCAGTTTATCTTTAAGTAACTCTATCTGCTCTCTTGCTTTTTTCAAATCTTTTTCATTTTTTTCATTTTTCAGAAGAAGTATATTATAATTTATATCTATACTGTCATATTTATTTATAGATTTACATAAAGCTATCCTCATTTCCGTGGCTGTCTGAAATCTCTGTTTAATTGTCAGGTCAAGAGCCTTTTTCATTACCTCATCAAGATAAGGAGGAACAGTGGGAATAATTTCTCTCATGGGCCTGTATACAAAAGGTATTGGCATCTGTCCCGTAATAAGGTGATACAGAGTAGCTCCGAGAGAATATAGATCACTCGGTATGACAGGTTTACCCTGATATTGCTCTGGTGATAAATAACCCATAGTGCCTATCATTGTTCTGGGAGAAGCAGAAAGTTCCGGCTCTAAACTGCAGGCAATACCGAAATCTATCAGGAATAACCGATCGTCTTTTTTTCTCATCATAATATTGGAAGGTTTGAGATCTCTATAGATTATAGGAGGTTCCTGTCCGTGAAGATATTCTAAAAGATTACAAATTTCTATCCCGTAATTAATTGCTTCTTCCAGTGGAAAGCCATGCTTATATTTTTCTGTCAGAAGACTTTCCAGGTCCACTCCTTCTATAAAATCCATAACCAGATAATGTCTTTCATTACAGATAAAATAATCAGTTACCCTGGGAAGATTTACATGGTGAAGTTCTGCCAGAAGTTTTGCTTCACTTTGAAATTTTCTGATTACATAATCCCTGTCTTTTTCCGTATTACACCAGGTGGTTAAAAGCTCTTTAAGTGCACATACCCTTGTAAGATGATTATCTTCAGCCCTGTAGATAGCTCCCATACCACCGCATTTAATAAGTTCTCTTATAACATATCGTCCTGCAAGAACATGTCCTTCTGACAGGAACTCTTTATTATGAGAATTTTCTGCCATCAATGATTGAGCACATTCATTGCAAAATCTGGCTGTCCCGCTGTTAACGGTGTTACAATTCGAACATTTTTTATACATAGCTCATCCTCACAATATTCATAAATAAGATAAAGAAAAAAATTCAATCATTCCTATAAAAAATCAGTCTGTATATATTATCGTCTTATTATTATATGTCAATATATTTTTTTCAATAATTTTAAAAGTTATTTTTTAGTTACTTTCATAACTATCCATAAATAATAAATCGTGAGTCGTGAGTTGTGATACTATTTAGCTTTATACTATTTAGCTTTAGACATAGTAGTCTGCCTGGTGTTCTGGAGAAATAAATATCACGGCAGCACAGGTCTATTTTATTGAATTATAATATAAAGTAGCATGATATAAGCTGTAACTGTTATAAACGTTCCAGTTTAGATTTTTTTCGGAGGAGCATCAGGCAGGCAGACAGTATTTACCTATTATTCAAATTATTCAGTTTAATTAAAGCAATTTTATATGAAAATAATGAAGTTTGCACCTTCACTGGATGTTGATTTTCATATTTGGTTGTGACCGCTCCGGTCATGTCTGTTGGTATGAGTCATGAGTCGTGAGTCGTAAGCCGTGAGTTGTGAGTCCTGTCCTGTTCTTTTCACTATTCACTTTTCACTCCAACTATAATGAGATGGCGGGGGCGGATTTCCGAAAGTGACGCATAGACGTCACTTTCGGAAATTAATAATGGATATAAACAGTCTTCCAGGTAGTATAAAAATTGATTGTTTCTGTTCCCTGTTCTCTGATGCCAAAACTTGATTTTTTCATACCGCCGAAAGGCACCTGAACTTCGGCGCCTGCTGTAGAATGATTTATATGAATTATGCCTGCTTCTATCTTATCTATATATTCCATAGTTCTGGTCAGGTTATTTGTCACTATAGAGGCAGCAAGCCCGTATTCCACATCGTTTGCCACGGAAATAGCTTCTTCAAAATTTTCAACAGGTATTATAGAAAGAACAGGGCCAAAAATTTCTTCCCTTGCTATTGACATATCAGGTGTAACATCTGTAAACACAGTCGGTTCGATAAAATATCCTTTATTATAAGCTTCACCTGCAAGTCTGTTACCTCCTGTGAGCAATCTGGCACCTTCTACCTTGCCCCTTTCAATATAATCCATTATATTTCGCAGTTGATGTTCATCTGCAACCGGCCCTATATGGACTCCTTCGTCAAGGCCGTTTCCTACTTTAAAATTTTTAACATATTCCAGCACATGGTCGGTAAATTTATCCAGAACTGATTTTACCACTATAGCCCTGCTTGTGGCAGTACATTTCTGCCCTGCAGTCCACATACACCCTTCGACGGCAAAATAAGCACTTCTGTCTGGGTCTGCATCTTCAAGAACTACAATGGGGTTCTTCCCTCCCATTTCAAGCTGAATTTTTACAAACCTTCCCGACGCAGCCCGGTAAAGCTTCGTTCCAGTGTCAGTAGAGCCTGTAAATGAAATAGCTTTTATATGTTCATTTCTGCCTATTTCTTCACCCAGTTCTTGCCCTGAACCTGTGACAACATTAAGAACTCCAGGTGGAAGTCCTGCTTCTTCCATAATCTCCGCCAGTTTTATACAGGTCAGAGGGGTAAGGCTTGAAGGCTTTAATATTACACTGTTACCCGACACAAGAGCAGGCCCGAGTTTCCAGCATGGAATAGAAAGAGGGAAATTCCACGGTGTAATAAGAGCAACTACTCCGAGTGGTACTCTGATAGTATAAAGAAAGGTTCTGGCTCTGTCAGAGGGAAATGTTTCACCGCACAGGCGCTTTGCCTCACTTCCGTACCATTCCATAAGCTGTGCGCTTCTCATCACTTCAGACCTGGTTTCAATAAGACTTTTCCCCATTTCTCTCGTCATAATTTTTGCAAGTTCATCAATTCTTTCCTCAAGTAATCCTGCTGTCTTCATAAGTATCTGCCCCCTGCTGTAAGGAGGAAGATTTTTCCAGGCGGTAAAAGATTCTTTTGCACTATCTACTGCTTTTCTCAGATCTTCTGCAGAAGAATGCTGAAATTCACCGATTGTTTCATCGGTATTTGCAGGATTTATCGTTTTAAAGCTTTTCTCTGTTTCAGATTTAACCCATTTGCCGCCGATAAAATTTTTATATACATCTGTCAAGTCAATCACCTCTTTAATTTATGTCGTGACGCGTGACGCGTGGATTTAAAAGCATGATGCGTAATGGGAAGATTATAGTTAGTTTCATAACTATCCATAAATAATGACCTCGTAATGCGTGATGCGCAGGGCTTAACCCGTTCACGCGTTACGCGTTACGCGTCACGATTGTAAATATGACAAGGTTATTTTTTTACAACCCATTACCTGCTGTAATAAAAATGCAGGGGTACAGCATACCCGCACCCCTGCAACATATATCAATTAAAATTTACACTCAGTTTTACCTGCCACCATAGCAGTAAGAAGGGGCCCGAAATTCATCTTTTCTTTACCTACTTTAGAACGTCCCATAATAAGAATAGAAATTTCTGCTCCGGAAGATACGTTTGTAAGAAGGGAATTTCCGTTTGCCACGTCAGGGCCGCACGGGACGGAACGGGAAATACCGGAAATGAGATGCCATTTCTTTTCATCTTCATTGTAAAGAGCATTTATTCTTGTGTCATATACAAGGCGATTCTTTGCATCAAGTTCTCTTGCATCTATAATTCTGAGCTGCTGTATTGCAGCATCTTCCGTGAAGTTTTCAAATTCTGCAAGATATTTGTCTGTATCTTTTTCATCTATGAGTATCATATGGCGTCCGTCATATTTTAAATAGAGTTTATCATATATGTGTTTTACTTTAGGCATATAGGCATGGAGGAATACACCTTTACCGCCGGTGCTGTTCCATTTCTTCAGAGCATATCCGCCTGTTTCAAGTAACTTTTTCACATTTTCAGGGGTTATTTCTTTACCTACAAGAGTAATCGGTCTGGATATAGGATTTCCGCCTTTTTTCTCCCATCTCCTGAAGGCTTCTTCTTCTATGGTTTTCGAACGGAGATCATCTATTTTCCAGGGGTTAATCCAGAGAGTTTCAGTAGCTTCGTTTATTATCTGATTTCCGAGCTTTTCTCCGTAGAAAAGGGGAACATGGATTCTTTCAATTCTTCTGTGACAGAGATCAATCGCTGTTCCATCTACATGAATCTTTCCGTTTTTCACATAAGGTTTTTCGTCAGGTGTTATTCTGAATACGTTAACTCCATATTTTTTAAATGTTTCATAGGCCAGAACATGAGCTGTTTCTTCTTCGCTTTCCGCATATGGGCGGGTGAATATACCGACTACAGGTTTATTGGAATGGCCTCTTGCTTTCCATAACCCCAGATAGGCCTCTACGATTTTATCCATTATCATTGTAGGATGTACATCATATTCTACAAGGTCTTCTCCGGTTTCTGCTCTTAATTTTTTATAAAGCCTTGATGAGAAGAAATTCGGGCATGCAGGGTAACTGTTACAGCAGGGGCCTTCCAGAAGGGTCGGTCTTATATCTACAACTTTTTTTCCCGTTTTGTCTGCCACACCTGTAATCAATATATCAAGACCTAAAAGGTAACTGTGAGGAAGGTTTTCTTCTTTACAGTAAGCCATATAGGCATCAAGAGCATTGTGAGCCACTTCACTTACTTTATCCCATGCCTTGTCCACTATCCATGTAGGAGATTCTATATGGCCCGGAATTGGTACTTCTATTCCTCTGCCGCCCTGTAATAATCTGCAATCTTCTGTCATACTTAAATTACCTCCTTAAATATTTTTAAATAAATTTGCCTATTATTTCGCGTCATCTCATAAAAATATATATAGATGTCACAAAATGCATGACAGTATAATCTTGAGTTTAAAAGTTTTATTCGATTATTTAAGAAATTATCCTCTTTTTTATATAAAAGTGAAAAGTGAATAGTGAATAGTAAGTGGAAATTATCCCGTCCACTCAGTATTCACCTTTCACTGCTTACTTATTCTTCTCCATAAAATCTTTTGCTTTTAAACTTCCTGACATAGAAAGAGCTTTTAAAATTTGAATATTGCTCTTATATTGAGGATTATCCCGAGGAAGATCTTTTATTTTTTCTATAATATCTTCTGCCAGTTTATCGGACTTTACTTCTTTAAAATTTAAGGAAATAGGATTTCCATCTATTCCTACCTTTTCATCTATTTCTGCCACTTTAGGCTTATCTTTTTTTTCACCTTTATCATTAAAACTCTCATTGCATGCTACAGTAATTCCATTTACAGAAGACATAGGTTCCGTAGATATATCCCTGGCCACCATGGCACCGGAAACTTTCATATCTCTTTCAATTCTGATAGGTTCTGACTGAAAACTCACATTGGAACCTATGATATAGGCACTGAACAGGAAATCTTTTTTATTTACACTTGCAATGTCAATCTTTCCGTCAATCGGTTTCGGAGTGGCATTTGGAGGGAGAGTATCTATATTAATTTTTGTCACATTGTCTTCTGCAGAAGCAAAGAGCACAAGATCTTTAAGAGGTTCATTTTTTAACTGATTCTGAAGAGTAACTTTAAAGTCCAGATTTGTTCCCTCCACTTTTGACGGCAGCTGAAAAAAAGCAGCTATAACGGTAGCGGGAACCTGTTCGTTTCCGCTTAAAGGTTTCTGTACGCAGTATTCAATAAGGGCTCCTATGATATTGGTAATAACAAAAATTATTACTCCTATAATTACGGTAGCGACAGGCCAGTATTTTTTATTTTTCAATCTTTTAAGTATAATGTCGTCAATACGAAAACTTCCCGTATAACCGTCTTCATCTACTATAAGCTTAATCTTTTTCCTGTCTTCATCATTTACTTCATAACCTTCTTCTGTCAGTTCTTCCGCTAATTTTTCTGTCAGTTCCTCTATAGAGGTAAATCTTTTCTTATCCTGTAAATCTTTCAATGCAGATTTAATGATGAATTTTGATAATTTTTCTTTTTCTGCCATTTATATTCCCTCCTTTTTCTTTGACTCTCTATCTGTCGTAAAAATATTATAAATATTTCATAAAACATTTTATTTTTTCAATTGCTCCCTTTCGTCCTTTAAAGACTGTATCCTTGTGTCTATATAATCCAATCTGGTCAGTTCATCATTTCTTTTTATCTCATCAATTACATTCTCAGGTGGAATTTCTAAAAAAAGCAAAGAAGAAATTACTCTAAAAAATGACAGAAAACAGAGAGATACTATCAATGTAAACATAATATGTCTCAACAAATCACCGGGATAACCGTGAAAGAGTAGAAAAAATATTCCGGCAACACATGGTATAAATAAAAGATTTAATGTTATCAAAGAAGAAAATATTCTGTCTATATTATTTTTCTTTTTCTGATAAATCTCATATTCACTGTTTTTCATAAGAGGAAATAAATCCAGAGTGGATTTTTGTTCCATAAAATATTTCATCTCCCTGTCAATTTCTTTAAGCCTTATTTCAGCTAATTCTCTCTTTTGATGTTCATCACCTTCATAAAGTTCATCACTGTGAAAATCAGGCATGATGTATATCTCTCTTTAACCATTTTAACTCTATTACAGGTATTTTCTTTATTTAGCAAGGAAATTCCTCTTAATTCATTATAAAACATCAGCGATAAAGAGTAAAAATTCTTCTCACAGAATGTATTTAGAGCCTATCCGAAAAGTCGCCCCATACCTTTCCACTGCCAGGCTCTTCTGAAAAATATATAATCCTCCTGAAAGAAAACCTGTTTTTACAGACATCCACTATTTTGCCTCTATTTAATTTACAAATGGCTGTTATAGTGTATTTCATAACTTATTAGAATTTAAGTCGTCATGACCCGTGACGGGTTTAATCCCTGCGCATCACGCATTACGCTTTACGCATTACGAGGTCATTATTTATGGATAGTTATGAAACTAACTATAATACAGTATATATCTTGTCCTTCGGAGACTCCGTTGCTCCAGAACCTGGCAGTGGAAAGGATTAAAGTATAGTTTTATAAAAATTTTTCGTTAAATATCCAAAAAATTCCTGTCAATTTGACTATAAAATATTTCTATTTTCAATTGACATATGAATATTAAAGAGTATAATTTAGGTGAAATTTAGAAGATTAATTTTTCTCAACAGAGGGGGTATCACAATGGAAGAATCTGCGGAAGGCGTCCCTTTAGCTATGTCTTTCAGAGGTTTCTTAACTACTGTGGTAAATGAAAAGGCCTCTCTGTCAGCCTCAAAGTAAATTCCTCTAACAGGCATGACCGGAGTGGTCACAACCAAATATGAAAATTATCAAACAGTAAAGCATAAGGCTTCATGGTTTTCATATAAATATTACAGAAAAGCGCATTTCAAAACAGTCAGCAAACCTCTAATTAAAGAGATATATATTTCATAATTCTTAAGGATTTTTTTATTAAAAATTCCTCTATGCTTTTGCAGATTTTAGAAAAAGCTTTGAAATTATAATGTTCTATAATTATACGTGAAACTGATAAAATCAATGGTTTTATGAAAAAGTGCAAAAGTATAGCTTCCTCATAATCTGCAATATTTCTTTACTTTATTAAATAAAAAGGAAGTGGTTTTAAAATGGATCCGGACCCGTACGGTACAAAATCTTGTAGAAGGTTGTAAGATGCCAGATTACATCCTTCTATAAAAAAGCGCTATTAAGGAGGATGTGTTATGGTAACCAAATTTTATTTAAGCCGAATTCTGGGCAATAAAATTTTCTCAGAAGATCGCAAATATATAGGAAAACTTCAGGATTTAGTGGCTCAAATTAACGGAGGTCAACCTAAAGTTATTGCAGCAAAGGTTAAAACAGGAAAAGACACAAAATATATCGATTTCTCCACATTTAATATATCAAAAGAAAAAGGGCAGTACCAGCTTTCATGCAGGGAAGTAAAAGACAAAGATATACCCAGGGAAAATACTTTTCAACTGGCACATCATATTTTAGATAAACAAATAGTAGATGTAAACGGAAGAAAAGTTGTAAGAGTCAATGATATAGGATGTGTTTTAATAAAATCCGGTGAAGCAATGGTAATTGCAGTAGATGTTGGACTGGAAGGACTGTTGAGAAGACTCGGATGTGCCAAAACGATAAAAATTCTGTTAAAATTCTTTCACAGAGATCTTGTTAGTAATTTAATACTGTGGGAAAATGTTCAAACCATAATGTCAGGGAAAAGAGATATTAAACTTACAAAATCCTATTCAAAACTTGCCACACTCCACCCATCGGATATTGCCGACATTATTGAAGAACTTGACAGAAAAGCACAGGCTCATATATTTGCCTCTCTTGATGAAGAAAGAGCGGCAGATGTTCTGGAAGAACTTGAATCAGATGTACAGGTAAGTATTCTGAACAGTATGTCTGTAGAAAAAGCAGCAGATGTTCTTGAAAAAATGCCGGCAGATGAAGTAGCAGATATACTGGATGATCTGAAAGAAGATTATGCGGAAAAACTTCTGAATGAAATGAATAAAGAAATTTCTGAAGAAGTGAAAGAGCTGATGGAATATCCCGATCATACGGTGGGTAGCATTATGTCTACCGATTTATTTTATCTGGATATAAATCTTACTGTAGCCCGGACAATAGAAGAACTCAGAAGATTGAAACCTGAAGAAGATAAAATTTATTATCTCTATATTACAGATGAAAGTAAAAAACTCTGTGGAGCAGTATCTCTCAGAAATCTGGTAATAGAAGAACCTGACAAGAAGCTGGCCGACATTATGGATAAAAAGGTTATATCGGTAAAAGATACAGATAATCTGAATTCTATGATTAATATGATTTCAAAATATAACCTTCTCTCTGTTCCAGTTATAGATGAGAAAGGCATTATGATAGGTGTAGTAATAGTAAATGATGTTGTCTATGAACTCCTGAAACCAAAGAGAAGGCGGGGATAAACAATGACGGAAAAAGCAAAAAAAACAACTTTATGGAGAAATCTTCTTATATTTCTGGCCATACTGGGGCCAGGTATAATAACAGGCAGTGTAGATAATGATGCAGGTGGGATTACAACCTATTCAGTAGCAGGAGCGAACTATGGTTATCACCTTTTATGGACTATGGTACCTGCGTTTATAGTGCTTTTTGTCATTCAGGAAATGAACGCCAGGATGGGGATTGTTACAGGCAAAGGTCTTGCCGACCTGATAAGAGAAAATGCCGGTGTAAAGGTGACATTTTTTATTTTCATAGGCTTACTCATTGCCGATATAGGAAATACTATGACTGAATTTGCCGGAGTAGCAGGAAGTATGAATGTTTTTCATGTGAGCAAATATATTTCCGTGCCTCTGGCAGCTATTGCTGTATGGTTTCTTGTAGTGAAGGGGACATATCGTTTTACAGAAAAGGTTTTTTTAATTTTCAGCGTTTTTCTCCTATCCTACGTAGTATCTGCTGTAATGGCAAAACCTGACTGGTCAGAAATAGGTAATGCGATGCTCAAACCTGGCATACAATTTGATTTTGATTATATGTCTATGGTAATAGGAATAATAGGCACTACCATAGCTCCATGGATGCAGTTCTAT
The DNA here is from genome assembly GCA_029555925.1 of Bacillota bacterium. Next base: position 11,169 of record JAKPQU010000251.1, on the reverse strand, counting down.
ATGCAATCTGCTGTAATAGAAAAGGGACTGAAAATCGAAGAGTATAAATATACTATACTGGATGTATTTGTAGGCTGTGTGGCAACGATAATAGTTGCTTTTTTTATAATAGTTGCCTGTGCTTCAACCCTTCATAAACACAATATACATATAAATGAAGCCGCAGATGCGGCTATGGCCTTAGAACCTCTGGCCGGGGTAATGGCAGCTAAAATCTTTGCTTTTGGCCTCTTTATTGCTTCCATATTTTCTGCCACAATTCTCCCAGTAGCCACAGCATTTTATGTATGTGAAGCCTTCGGGTTTGAAGCAGGTATAGATAAAACGTGGGAAGAAGCTCCACAATTTTATGTACTCTATACATCTATACTGATTATAGCTGCCGCACTAATATTAATTCCCGGCGCACCACTTATTACTATAACGATCTGGTCTCAGATAATAAATGGCTTGCTCCTTCCTGTTGTAGTTATATGCATGATGCTACTGGTAAATAACAAAGAGATTATGGGGGAATATACAAATAAAATCTGGGCCAATATTATAGGCTGGGGGACAGCAATAGTTCTCATTACTCTGTCAGGGATACTTATGGTATCATCACTTATCAGATAAATATTCCTAGCCGTTGCCCAGATATATATCGTCATATATCATAAATTTTGATACAGGAAAAACAAAAAAGTTTTATCCAGTGTTTTAATTTAAGTATTATTATGTTAACATATTATATAAAATCTGAAAAATCACTATTGCTTATTATAGGAGGCTGAAATATGCTCTATTTAACTGACCTTATAAATAAACCTGTTACAGACGTGAATGGAAAAATTGAAGGCACACTCAATGATCTGGTTGCTTCATTTAGAAGCGACATACCGCATCCTGAAATTGTTGCCATAGTAATGAAAAATCCAGAGGATCATCTTATTATTATTCCTTTCTCTAACGTAGAAGAAATGAAAACATCATCAAGTTCTCTGAAGGTTTTTATAAAAGATATTATTCCTTATAAATCAGAAGAAAAGGATCTTTATCTGGCAAGAGATATCCTTGACAGACAGATTATAGATGCAAATGATATAAAATTGGAATGCGTAAATGATCTGGAATTAATGAAGGTTAATGAAAAGTTTTATGTAGCCAATGTAGATATAGGTGGTGTTGGTCTTCTCAGACGTCTTGGCATAACAAAGGTAACGCAGAAACTTGCCGGTTATTTTGGTAAAGAACTAAATCCCGGAACTATTGCCTGGCATGATGTAGAATTACTTCCGGGAAATGAATTTATTAGGCTCAAGGTTCCGAGTAATAAAATTACCGAGCTCCATCCTGCCGACCTGGCAGAAATAATAAGTGATCTGAGCCGTGCCGAAAGTAAAAAACTGCTGGAATCGCTTGATGTAAAAACTGTGGCAGATACCCTGGAAGAGGTGGAAACAGAATTTCAGGCCACACTGATAGAAACTATGCCTGATGAAAGAGTGGCAGACGTGCTTGAAGAAATGGCACCTGACGATGCGGCAGATCTGCTGGCAGAATTGCCGGAAAACAGAAGTAAAGAAATCCTTAAACTGATGGAAGTAGAAGAAGCTGCAGATGTACGTAAATTGCTGACCTATAATGAAGATACGGCAGGAGGCATTATGACAACGGAATTTGTGGCAGTGCCACCCGATGTTACCGCTGAAAAAGCCATATCTTTACTCAGAGAAGCATGGCAGGAAGCAGAAACAATATTTTATGTTTATGTAACAGATAAAAAAGGAAAACTGGAAGGTGTATTTTCCCTCAAGGATCTTATACTGGCCCAGCCGGGAACTCATGTATCGGATATTATGCACAGGCGCATCGTAAGTGTTAAGCTGACAGAAAGTCAGGACAAAGTTGCCCAGGTTGTTGCGAAATACAATCTCCTTGCCGTGCCTGTCATAGATAATAATAGAAAGCTTCACGGTATTGTTACTGCCGATGATGCCCTTGATAAAATCATACCTACGTCATGGAAGAAGCGCCTGCCCCGTATGTATCAATAACCATAAATGAATTCATCAGGAAGAATAAATAATTGCAAATAACCGGTGTAATATGTTCCGCCGGTTATAGTCGTGACGCGTAATGCGTGACGCGTGAAGGGAGGGGACAGAGTCACAGATTATCCCATGTAGTATTTACCGATGTCAGCACTAAGTACCGTAATAGATAAAATGGTATCCATAAAAAGCTTCTTCCTGGCGGGCTCTGGAGAAGAAAAATTCGTTTTTTATATAGAATTAAAAATTAAATAAGGGTTAATTTATTGTCTGTAAAACAAATGATATAAGGCAAATTATTTTTCTTCGTAAGAGCCTGTCAGGAAGAAACTGATAAAATGGTTACTAAATTACCCGATGCGGTACCAAGTAAAAAAGTTACGATACCTGCAAAGGGGGGACAGAAAAAATGTTACAATCTCCGAATTTCGGAATTATAGCTCTGTTTGGCTCCGGAGAAATAGCTCCTCACGGGCGGAAAGTCCATGAACGGATTATGGAACAAATAAAGGATTCCATAAAAGTATCTATCCTGGAAACTCCTGCGGGATTTCAGCCAAATTCTGCCATAGTAGCGGGGAAAATAGAGGACTTTTTAAAGAAACATCTTGTAAATTTTCAGCCTGAAGTTCATATTATACCTGCACGAAAAAAAATGACCCCTTTCAGTCCTGACAGAGCAGAAATCCTCTCCCCTGTTCTCAGTTCAAATTATATTTTCCTCGGGCCGGGAAGTCCTACTTATACAGTAAAACAGTTACAAAACAGTCTGCTATGGTCATATGTTCTTGCAAAACATGCCACAGGAGCAGCTCTTGTTATGGCAAGTGCAGCTACTATTGCCGCAGGGCTTTACTCATTACCTGTATATGAAATATATAAAGCAGGAGAAGAACTTTACTGGCATAAAGGTCTTAACTTATTCGGCCCTATGGGATTAAATCTGGTTTTTATGCCACACTGGAATAATACAGAAGGAGGTAAAGAGCTTGATACTAGCTGCTGTTTCATCGGGAAAGAGAGATTTAAAACCATGATGGGCCTACTCCCTTCAATACCTGTAATCGGAATTGATGAACATACTGCTCTTATAATAGATCTGGAGAAAGAAGAAGCTTTTGTATCAGGTCTCGGAGGAGTTACATTAATAAAAGATGGAAAGGAAAGTTTTTTCCCTGATAAAACGATATTTCCTTTTAAAACCCTGGGATCTATTCAGAGACCTGATTTAAATGATTATGTATCAACATCGGTCTGGGAAGATATAAAGAGTGTTAACAAAGCAGAAATAGATAAAAGCTCCATGGTTCCTGAAAGAATAAGTAAACTTGTAAGAGAAAGAGAAAAAGTCCGTAAAGAAAAAAACTGGACAGAAGCTGATAGATTGAGAAAAGAAATTCTGTCTCTTGGATGGCACATAAGGGATACAGAAGAAGGCCCCGAATTGATACCGATTTCTGAAAAGTAGCTGTAATTTATGAGAAAAATTTTATTTACCCTTCTGATTTTATTAAACCTGACTTCCTGTGCCGTAAAAGCTCCTGAAAAAGGTGTTTTCTACACTGCAGGTACCTGGGATATTCCTCCTGCATACCACGGAAATCCATGGGCACCAGGCGGTATGAATACAGCTTCTGTATATATTTACGAACCTCTCTTTGACTATATTCCCACATCCAGGGTTTATATACCCCGTCTCGGAGAATCCTTCAAGATAAGTAAAGATAATCTTATACTTACAGTTAAATTGAAAAAAGGTGTATTCTGGCATGACGGGAAGAAATTTTCCGGTCCAGACGTAAGAACCACTTTTTATACAGGATATATCAAAAATATGGAAATATGGAAAAATCTGAAAGATATAGAATGTCCTGATGAACATACCGTTGTGTTCATATGGAAAGAAGCTTCTCCCCTAAATATTATAAGAGCCCTCACGGAAAGAATTACTTCTCCGGCACATATATTCGGGCACCGGGTTGATTTAATAGCAGAAATGAAAAATAAAAATCTGGAAGGTAATGAAATAAAAGATCAGAAAATCAGAGAAGTTTTATATAAATATCGTCCTGAACTTCCTGTAGGGACAGGCCCTTTTCGAATAAAAAAAGTTACCTCTTCCGATATAATCCTTGAAAAATTCTCTGATTACTATGATAAAGATAAGGTAAGTATTAATAAAGTGCACATTGTCAGATGGGGTACCAATCAGGTAGTATGGTCTTACCTCCTCTGCGGTGATGTAGACGGAGTCACACCTGCCTGTCCTTATGATGTTTCCAGGGAAATACTTAAAAAAAATAAACATATTCATCTTTTTACTCCGTCAGATAAAAGTGAATATGGCTTGATTTATAACTGCAAGAAAAAACCTGTGAATGATCTTGCAATGCGTCAGGCCATAGCCCATATTCTGGACAGAGATATGATAAGGCAGATTGCCTGCACATATGGAGATACAGTAGATGATTACAGCACGGGAATTCCGAAATCCTCAAGAAAAGAGTGGTTTGATGAAAAATTTTATAAATCTCTAACTCTCTATGAGCATAATCTGAGTAAGGCCGAACATATACTTCTGAATAATGGCTACAGGAAGAATAAAGAAAAAAATTACTGGTTAACATCTGAAAATAAAAAAGTTTCTCTGGACATTATAGCTCCTGATCTGAATGATGTTATACTTCTGGCAGAAGCAGCTTCCGGTCAATTAAATAAATTTGGCTTTTTTTCGGAAATACGTATAGTTCCATTAGATCTTTACGGGACAGCCGTTAAAAATTCCGAATTCCATCTTGCTGCAGATATAGGCCCTCAATTAAGCAAATACGGACATCCTTCTTTTTCATTCAACTGTTTTTATAAAGAAGGGGAATTAATTCAATCAGCCTGCGGCCTTCCTTCAGAACTTATGGGCGAACATATCCCGGAAATTATAAAAAAACTTGATAAAACATTTGATCCTGCGGAAGAAAAAGAGCTTGTAAGGAAACTTGCACGAATTACAAATGAAACTCTTCCCTTTATAAGCTGTTATGAAAAGAGAATACTCTTTTTTACTCTTGATGGCAGGAGAGTTACCGGCTGGCCCCGGGAAAATGACGAAATATGGAATTCGGCTCCCGGAAACCTGGAAGGATTTTATTGCACCCTGATTGTAACAGGGAAGTTGAAAACAGTAAATTGATTGCTTTATAGTTAGTTTCAATAATCTCGTAATCCATGATATGTAATGTGTGATGTGCGATTAAAACCGTCACGCATCACGCATTACGCTTTACGCATTACGAGGTCATTATTTATGGATAGTTATGAAACTAACTATAATTGCTTATGCTCAGGTCAGTATTACAATTTTCTCAAATTATTTGTAAATAGATCCTTTATATTACTGTAATCTTCCCCTGATGAACGGGAAAAAATCACATTTTTAAGATATTTACCTGCTATGTGCGATACTTCTTCAACTTCATGGTAATCAGGCTCACGGAAAGGCAATCCGTTTACTTTCATATAACCTATAACACGATAGGGAATATTTTCATCTACAGTGGCAATAAATCTGGCTATTTTTTCTATTTCTTCTTTTTCGATAAGTCCCGGAATATAAACAGAGGAAGAAGATAGTTCTATACCTGATTTACCGGCCATTTTAAAGTTATGAAGACACTGTCTGACAGATCTGCCTGTATATTTTTTATGTAACTCTTCCGTAACTGCTTTTATTGATATTGATATATGGGTTATGCCCTCCATAGATGGCATTATATAACCATTTGTATTGAGTCTTATCTTACATCCGAATTTACCGGAAAGAACTGCCGGCAGTTGATTGAATTCCTCATTTTCCACAGGATCACCGCTTAATATATAAATGTTTTCCGGCTTAACAGGTTCTAATATATCGATTACTTCCGTTATATTCAGCAATTTTAATTCCCTGAAATTTACCTTTCCGTATATCTGCTTCCAGTAACAGCACATACATTTGAAATTACATCCGATAAAATATAAAGAACAGGATTTTATACCGGGATTATAAGTTATACGATGAATATTCATACTGTGCCCCTCCTTAATTTTTATCTATATACCATGTCATTGAATCGGCATGAGGCCTGACTTTTTGAAAATTTACATTCTTTACGTAATTCTGCCATACATAAATTACCACAGGAGAACGAAAAAAAGTACATGGCTGCTCCTGATTGATAATTTTATGAAATTTATGACACAGTTCTATCTGTTTTTCCTTATCAAAAGTAACCATGAGCTCTTCAATGATTTTATCCGCTTCTTCGTTACGAAAACCGACTCTGTTTGAACTTTTTATCATGGCCTGCGAAGAATGCCACGTTTCATAAAGGTCAGGCTCCCATTTTATTGTACAGTTACCCGTAAAAGCATCAAAGTCTCTGTCATCTATTTTTTTCTGCATAATCGAACGGTCGAGTTTCTGCACATTCATTTTTATTCCAATCTTCAGAAGATTTTCCCTGTATATGTTTGCTGTGGCAATCCACTCGGGGTTTCTTCCGAAAAGAAGCAGAGTAAATTCAAATTTTCTCAATCTTCCGTCCCTTTCTTTTTCCAGAATACCGTCACCATTTTTATCTTCCCATCCCGCTTCTGAGAGAAGTTTTTTTGCTTTATGAAGGTCAAACTCAAAAGGCTTTATTGTCTGATCATAATAAGGGCTGTCAGGATAAAAAGGACCGCTTATTAATTTGCCGAGACCGAGAAAGACACTTTCGAGTATTTCCTTACCATTAAAGGCATAAGACATGGCATGACGGACTTTTTTGTCGGAAAATAAAGGCTTATTCATATTCCATCCTATATAGGAATAAGAATAATATAGAAATTTATGATAATTAATCTGGCCGTTTTTAAAAGGCGAGTCCTTTTTCCCATTAAGTATCTCTTCCCTGTACCAGGCAGGCGTAATAACAACAAAATCAAGTTCCCTGTTCTTTAATTTCCGAATATGACTCAGACGATCGTCATATATAAGCCAGTTTATTTCTTTAATAGCAGGCTTTTCTCCGAAGTAATCTTCATTTCTTTTTAACTTTATTATTACTCCCGGCTCATAAGAAACAAATTCATAGGGGCCACATCCTATGAACTTTCTGTTATACCAGTGGCGATTGAAATTTAATCCCAGTGTTTCTTTCGGAAATGCTTTGCCATGTTCATCAAAACCATATATAAATTTCGGCACAGGAGTAAAACCCAGGGTACTGCTCAAATTACTAAATAATTTCTTTTTCCATTTAAATATTACAGTATAATCATCTATAACATCACATGAGGAAAAATTTTGAAAATTATTACCGGCTGTTTCTACAGCCGGGTTCAGAATGAGATCGACAGTGAATTTAACATCCTGTGCAGTGACATAATGTTCTCCTTTAAGCCACTTATATTCAGGTTTAGTCAGGTTAACAGAAGGTTTTTGCCACGTGACTCCTTTTCTCAGATGAATAATATATGCTTTATAATCATCTGTAATTTCCACCCTTTCAGCCAGCGCAGGTTTCCAGAGAGAAGGGTCATCTCTATGCCTCCTGGCAAAAGGAAGGAGGCAGTAATGGTGAACAGAGTCATACACATCCGGAACGTTTACGGTAAGGGGATTGAGATCCTTCGGATCGGGGCCGAAATATCTTGTAATAGTACCGTCAGTTTTTGTTTCGTCAGGAGCAACGATAAAATCTTTTTCTTCGACAAGATAATTTTTTACATCTTCTGTACAGCTTTGGCTGCAGGGATTAAAAAATTCCTTTATTTTCTCTACAAGTCTGGCTGTTTCAAAAGTTAAATCCAGAACAAGGTTTAATTTTCGGTCATTTACTATAAAGGCTTTTTCTATATTATCTATCTTCAGAATATTTACCACTAACAACATAAATAATAATAGAGCGATGCTTATCTTTATTATGTCTAAAGTGAAATTATTTCTATTCATAGATTCGTTGCTGCATAATATTATTAATTTTAAAATTATGATACTTTAAGTAATACTTTTTTATAAAATTATAATACTGGAAATAAGAATATACAAGAAAAATTTTTAGCGAAAGCTCCGGGGAAGGATCTGTTTATATCTTTTACTGAGGTGAGTATAAATAATACATATAAGTTCTCGTAACGCGTAACGCGTGACGGGTGACGGGAGCACGACATTTATTAAATGCTTATGGCCAGGTCAATAAATCACCCGGCACAGAGCCGGTAAATTTTATATCATAAATATAAAATTATATACAGTTTACATTTTATCAGAAAAAAAATCAATTAATACAAAACAATATTTTGAACAAATAAAGATAAAAGTTGCTTTTAGAAGAATCTATTGAAAATAAAAAAACATCGTGGTAACATGATAAAAGAGGGAATATTTACAGTATTGGAAACACTGACAGATAGTGTTCACATGAAGGAGCTTCAGGGAAATGGATAGAGAAAAATTCAGTGATAGAGGATATAAACTACTATTTTCTCATCCAAGGATGGTATAGGATCTAATAAAATCTTTTGTAAAAGAAGAATTTATTGATAAAATAGATTACTCTACTCTCAAACCTGTAAAGTCAAGCTTTGTATCATCCGGTTTCAGAGCCCGTGAGACAGATGTAATATGGACGTTAAACATAGACGGGAAAGAAGCATATATCTATATTCTTATTGACTTTCAAGCAACAGTGGATAAATTCATGTCATTACGGTTAATGACATATATCGGATTATTTTACGAGCATTTATTAAAGGAAAAAAAGAAAAAGAAAAAGCCTTTACCGGACAAACTTCCTCCCGTATTTCCAATATTGTTATATAATGGAAAACGTAAATGGTCGGCACCCCTGCATATAAGTGAATTAATTGATATTTCATGGCCTTCTATACGTAAATATATTCCCCAATTCACTTATTATAAAATAGAGGAAAATGATTTCCCCAGGGAAGCATTAAAAGATATAGAAAACCTCGTAGCCAGACTTTTTTTAATAGAATTGAGTGAAATAAATGAACTTGTAGACATAATAGACGATACGGTAAAAATATTAAAAAAAGAAGTAAATAAAGAATTACAGAGAGATTTTGGCTTATGGGTCAGAGGGATACTGGGGAAGAAACATGTTGAACTGGATCTCAGCAAATTAGATGAAATGGAGGTGCGTCCTATGTTGCTTGAGACACTGGATAAATTTGAAAAAGATATATTTAAAAAGGGAAAGAAAGAAGGGCGTGAAGAGGGAAAGAAAGAAGGGCGTGAAGAAGGAATTAAAAAGGGGAAAATCGAGTCTGCCAGGAAAATGCTTCTGGCCGGTATGGACAGAAAAGAAATAGCAGGAATACTGGAGATGAATGAACAGGAATTTTGACCGTGATAACAGGAGTAGAAAAGAAGCAAGAGGGAAAAACAAACAGGGATGAGCCGGATATTTCCTTTGGCTATGCCCTGGGAATCCGGCTCATCGCTTTAGAAAATTAAAATTCTAATTAGAAAACTTCATTACTGAAGCCTTAAGTCCGAATTCTCCGTCTACCCAATCAATATAACCCACATAAGGTATTCCATCGGACACAGACAGAGAGAGCCACTCTGCAAATGCTGGCGAAAACCCGGCAGTGCCTACAGTTACCCAGTTTGTTCCATCAAATTTCTTTACCGTGGCCTTACCTCCACATGTTTCATCGCAATAAGCCAGATAAGGCGTTTCATCATTGTCTATATACAGGCCTCTGGGGTATATCAATGCTTCTCCTTCCGAAAATCCGGCATTACCTACAGTTACCCAGCTTGTTCCGTTATACTTAATTACTCTGGCCTTATCTCCATTTGTAGAATCTCCAAAAGCTACATAAGGCGTGCCACTGTATACATACAGAGAACTTGTCCACATATTAAATTTCTCTGTGCCTACATTGGCCCAGTTTGTTCCATTAAACTTCATTGGCGGAACATCATTCCAATTAAAAGCCACATAAGGTGTTTCATTGTAACCATGCAGACTTGGCGTACCACAGTCATCCGGTGAAATTCCTGAATTACCCAGGATTATCCAGTTTGTTCCGTTAAACTTCATTACTGTGCACTTGTAATCTACTGAAAGGTCCCTAAAAGCCACATAAGGAGTTCCATTATATACATACAGAGATGGATAATCAGCCCCGAATCCTGTAAATCTTTCATTACCTACAGTTACCCAGTTTGTTCCGTTATACACCTTTACTGTAAGTCCCTCATCTGCATAAGCTACATAAGGTATTCCATTGTATATATACAGCGATGTAGCATCAGTAATAGAATATGGAGAAAATCCAGGATTACCTACAGGATTCCAGGCTGTTCCGTTGTACATCATTACTGTGCATTTACCACCATTTGCAAAATCCGTATAACTTATATAAGGTGTTCCATTATATACATACAGGGATATACCATGTGCTACTCCTGCCGAAATTTTGGCATTACCCACATATTTCCATGAAGGTGTTGGCGTATTTGTAGGTGTATTCGTAGTGCCTCCCGGCGTATTCGTTGCTTTTGGAGTATTCGTAGGCCATCCAGGTGTGTTTGTTGGCCATGACGGCGTATGTGTCACAGTCGGAGTATTCGTCACAGCAGGTGTTACAGTCGGCGTTGCAGTAGGGTCTATTTTTCCTGCCGTAACATTTACAGTAATTGTTCCTTCTATAACAGTTATATTTACTGCTCCTATCGGGCTTCCAGGAGATGAATTATGCTCTCCCTCGGAACGCCAGATTTCTATCCTGTAATTTCCGGGAGGAAGATTCTTGAAGAGATAATTTCCAACGTTATCTGCAAGAGTAGAAAGAGAAGCGGACAATCCCTGGTTTACACATACAACAAAGGCATTCGGTATGGGCGTGCCGTTTATCTCAAGAGCCTGGCCCTTTATAGTGACAAGGTCAGGTATAGCAGTTGACGTAACTGTCGGAGGCACAGTTATCTGATTAGAGCCGCTGTCACTGCAGCCGGCTATGATGATACCAGATATAATACTCAGTACGATGATTGAGATTAGAAATTTTTTTGACATTGTAAATATACATCCCTTTCTGGTTTATATTCGTAACGCGTAACGCGTGACGCGTGACGGGAAGA
>JAKPQU010000244.1 GCA_029555925.1 Bacillota bacterium | reverse complement strand
CTATGGAAGATTATGGTTATAATGTAATTCGTTTTGGCTATAAAGATGACTGGGAACATATAATAAGAAAATATCCAAACATATTTGGCAGAAAATCCAGTTAATCTTTACTTTTACACATACTTTAGTGTATAATAATGTGTAAAGGGGTGATATTATGTCAACAAATCTTGCAATTGATGATAAATTAATTCTGGATGCCAAGAAAATAGGAGGACACAGGACAAAAAAAGAAGCAGTAACAGAGGCATTAAAAGAATACATACAGAGAAGAAAACAGCTAGAAATTATAAATCTTTTTGGAGAAATTGATTATGACTCTGATTATGATTATAAGGAAGGCAGAAACAGATAGATGAATGTAATTGTAGATACTTCCATATGGTCACTTGTTCTGCGTCGTCCTAAAAATACTATTCTTTCACCTGAGGAACAATCCGTAACAGAGGAACTTAAAGAGCTAATAAAAGAACTGAGAGTGTCCATTATAGGTCCCATAAGACAGGAGATATTATCAGGTATTTCTGATAAAAACCAGTTTGATAAATTAAAGAATTTATTAAGATCTTTTCAGGATCTGGCCATAGAGACAGATGATTATGAAAAGGCTGCAGAATTTTATAATATATGCAGAAAAAGAGGTATTCAGGGTTCTCATATTGATTTTTTGATCTGTGCAATTGCCGAAAGATATGAGATGCACATTTTCACTTCAGATAAGGATTTTCTTCTCTATTCAAAATATCTTCCTGTAACTCTTTATAGAAATTACCTTAATAATAGTAAATCAGAATAAGGAGGCCATTATGAGCTTTGCTGTTGGAAGTTTAGTTTCAATAAGAGGCAGGGAATGGGTTGTTCTACCGGAATCCGATGATAATTTGCTGATGGTTCGCCCCCTGGGAGGAACGGAAGATGAAGTTACAGGTATTCTTACTTCTTTAGAAACAATAGAACCTGCAAGATTTGCACTGCCTGACCCATCTTTAATCGGTGATTACAGATCGTGTAAACTGCTTCGTGATGCAGTGAGACTTGGTTTTCGGTCCAGTGCCGGGCCTTTTCGTTCTTTCGGAAGACTTGCTATTGAGCCGAGACCTTATCAGCTTGTTCCTTTACTTATGGCATTAAAGTTGGACCCTGTGAGAATTCTTATTGCAGATGATGTAGGTATAGGTAAAACAATAGAAGCATGTCTTATAGCAAAAGAATTAATAGACAGGGGAGAGGTAGAAGGATTTTCTGTATTATGTCCGCCTCATCTTGCGGAACAGTGGCAGGCAGAGTTAAGAGATAAGTTTCATATAGAAGCAGAACTGGTTTTACCGGGTACTGTAACAAAACTGGAAAGAGGTTGTGGTTTTGCCAGTTCACTTTTTGAAATTCATCCATTTACAATAGTATCTACTGATTTTATTAAAACTGATAGGAGGAAAGATGAGTTTCTCCGTACAGCTCCTCAGTTAATCATTGTAGATGAAGCTCATTCCTGTGCCTGGGGTGAAAAATCCCGTGGAGGAAGACATCAGAGATATAATCTATTAAAAGGTCTTGCTGAAAATGGAAACCGTCATATTATACTTGTTACTGCCACTCCTCACAGTGGCAAAGAAGAAACCTTCCGTTCCCTTCTTTCGTTCCTCAATAAAGATTTCAAAAACCTCCCGGAAGACCTTACAGGTAGAGAAAATGAACATCACAGGCGTCGCCTTTCTTCTTATTTTATCCAGAGAAGAAGGGCTGATATACGTCATTATTTAAAAACTGAAACATGCTTTCCTGAACGTGAAGAAATGGAACAGACCTATAAGTTAGGTGACGAATATAAAAAGCTCTTTAGCCGTGTTCTTGACTATGCCAGGGAGATAGTAAAAGATACAGACGATAAAAGCCACAGGCAGAGGGTCAGATGGTGGTCCATACTCGCTCTTTTACGTTCTATTGCAAGCAGTCCTGCTGCCGCATCAGCTACATTGAGAAACCGTGCTGCTGTAGCAGATACGGAAAATATAGAAGAAGCAGATGAAACAGGCAGAAGAACAGTCCTTGATATAGACACTGATGATGGAGCAGATATTATTGATATTATTCCCGGAAGCGATACGGGAGAAGAACATGATGAATACAG
>JAKPQU010000499.1 GCA_029555925.1 Bacillota bacterium | reverse complement strand
TTTACCTGTTACGGTACTAACATTTTATATCCATTGCAAGAAGTTTATTCCTGGTTTCAGGTGACACAACTGCTCCCTTTGCTATAAGTAATTCTGCTACGGGTTTCATTTCTTTTGAATTCACTTTATCCAGAGGAGCGTGTCCCTGCCTGTCTTTTGCATTTATATCTGCTCCGGCTGCAATAAGTACTTCTACAATATCTTTTTTACCGAGTGTTACAGCTTTATGAAGGGCCGTAGAAAGTTCCTTGTCCTTGAGATTAACATCTGCTCCCTTGCTTATGAGATACCTTACCACTTCTTTGCTTTTTAAATCAATAGATTCATATAATAAACTTCTTCCGTTTACATCTCTTATATTAACATCTGCTCCACTGTTCAGAAGCAGGTCCGCCACATCTTTATTTCCTGTTGACAGAGCTTTATGGAGAGCTGTTTTTCCCTCTCTGTCTCTCATATTCACGTCTGCTCCCTGGCTTATAGCCCATTTAGCACCTGAAATATTACCTAAATAGTGAATAATTGCTTTACCTTCCTTATCTTTTATATTAATATCTGCTCCCTTTGAAATAAAGAATTCCGCCATTTCCCTGTTTGATATGGCAAGGGCTCTGTGGAGAGAAGTTCTTCCGTCCTTATCTCTGGCATTCAGGTTGGCTCCCTTTTCCACAGCCAGTTTTGCTTCTTCCATTGTAGTTATACAGTGTACAAAGGTTTTACCTTCTTTATCGGCAAGCCTTACATCTGCACCATTTGAAATAAGTAATTTGACCATTTCGATATTTTTTTCCAGAGCAGCTTTATGTAAAGGAGTTCTCCCTTCATTATCTTTCTCGTTTATATTGGCCCCTTTTTCCAGTGCCTGCTTTGCTTCTGCCATACCGGTAACCTTAAATAAAGACGGCACAGGCCCTGAAGGTTTCTGTTCTACTTCTTTTTTTACAGGCACTTCTTTTACAGGCACCTCAGGAGTTTTTTCCCGAAGTGGAGCTTCAGGTTCTGCTGCAGGCCTGTTCGTTAAACTATCGGCCTGTTCAATCTGTTTATCTGTCTTACGTCTGAGAGGGTTCGAAGGCAATACATTGGTAGGACATCTCCTTACGTCAGGGGTACTGAGAACTGCCTGGAGAGGAGCACATTCTCTGGCTTTAATCAGGCACCTGAGCCCTTCATCATTTTTTCCCAGTTCATTCAGGGCTGTTCCTTTACCATTCCAGGCATGAGCACTTTTAGGATTTAATTTCAAAGCTCTGTCAAAATATTCAATAGCTTCGGCATATTTGCCGAACTCATTTAAGACCAGTCCTTTACCGTACCATGCCTGTTCAATTTTAGACGTATATTTCAATGCTTTATCATAACATACAAGGGCATCTTTATATTTGCCCATTTTAAACAAAAGATCTGCTTTCTTGCACCACACCTCGCTGGACATAGGATTCATTTCCAGAATATTATCATAGAATTTAATAGCTTCTTTATATTTCTGGTTTGGATCCAACCTCGTCAGTCCCTGAAAAAGTGATTCAGTATTCAAGTTACTTGAAACCCCTCTAAAACCTGAAGAGATAAAGCTTCCTGTCGTTAAAAATAAATCTTTAACTGCAGAAGTAATATTACCGAAAAAACCTGTAATACCCTGAAAATTAAGCTTCAATGCCTCACTGAAGATTTTGAATGCTTCTTTAAATTCAGCTGCCCAGTAAAGATTCCACGCCACTTTCATCTTTTTTGTCACAGGAGAATCGCTGCAGAATAACAGCACATAAAAAATGGAAAGAAAAAAATACAGAGGTACAGAAAAAATGAAAAAAAGAATAATTATAAGAAACACTTCAAAACACATTCAGAGATTACCTCCCGTGCCTCTTCTGAAATCTTCGACTGTGTCATAAATTTTGCGTAAATCTCTTCTGATTAATTCTATTTTTCATCTTTAAGTCCTTTCACGGAAATATTATTTATCAAAAGATTATTTCTCTGATATATTTAGGGTGTATTCATAACTTATTAGAATTTAAGTCGTCGTGACGCGTAACGGGTTTAATCCATGGGCATCACGCATTTCGAGGTCATTATTTATGGATAGTTATGAAACTAACTATATAGTGAAGGGTGAAGAGTGAAGAGAACGAAGTTTTATTATAATTATACTCCATATATAAATCACAGAGGAAGGATTTTTAATATGAAAAATGAATTTTTATAGCGGGAGGGAATCTTTTATGATAGAAATATGTGATAACTGCAAAAAAGAACATGTAGAAACACCAGGTCTGTGCAGCAAATGTAAATTACAGACACATCAGAAGGCCATAATTCTTAATGAAGGCACTGTATTAGAAAATCGATATAAAATCATAAATCTGATAAAAGCAGGCAAAATAAAAAATGTCTATAAAATTTTAGATACAAAATTTAACAATATTCTTGTCCTGCAGGAGATAATCCCTCCTGATCCTTTAAAAAACCGCCAGAAAATTGAAGAATGGTTCAACAGAGAATCTCATTTTCTTGCAGGACTATCACATCCCAGTATGCCAAAGATTTTTGATCATTTCATATTCAGTAACAGATATTACCTGGTGATGTCCTTTATAGAAGGTGAGGATTTAAATTCAATAATTAAAAGAGACAGGATAGAACCTGTTTCGAAAGAGAAAGTCACAGAACTTGTAAATCAGGTTCTGGACCTCATGGATTATCTTTATAAAGAAAATTCACATATAGTGCAGAGGCCTGTAACACCTGAAAATTTTATTATTCATAAAGACGGAAGGGTAATTCTCGTAGATTTTGGCATGGCATCTGCACTTCATATGAATACTGCCCTGGAAGAGTGTGAATGTCCAGAGAATAAACATGATAATATAACAACAGAAGAGGAGCATTGCATGGTAAAAATAATGAAAGGTATATTTCCGGAAGGCCTGTCAGTTGTAAAGGATCTCTGGAATTCGTTACCTTTTATTCATCATATAAACAAATTATACAGAGTTCTTCAGGATCCATTTGATAGAGGCCCCCTGAGGGAAGAAACAATCCTTGAAAACAGGTATAAAATTATGGGGCTCATAAAATCAGGCGGTATGGGTGCGTTATACAGGGCTTCAGACATGAGACTGGACTGTATCTGTGCTGTGAAAGAACTGCTTCCTTTTTACGGCAAAAAGGAAGAGCAGGAAGAAGCAAAAAAATGGTTTAAACGAGAAGCAGCTATTCTTGCAAAACTGGATCACCCGAATCTCCCGAAGGTTTCAGATTATTTTATCAGTAATAACAGATATTATATTGTTATGGATTTTATTGAAGGAGACAATCTGAAAACCATAGTGGATAAAGAAGAAACAGGACTAGAACCTGAAAAGGTAATTAAATGGAGCAAAGACATCTTAAAAATACTGGATTATCTCCACACACAGAATCCTCCAGTAATATATCGTGATATAAAACCTTCCAATATTATGATACACAGAGACGGAAGAGCCATATTAATAGATTTCGGCATTGCCAGGGTGATAGAAAAAGACAGTACAACCGAAAAGACTATAATAGGTACAGAAGGATATAGCCCTGTAGAACAGTACAGAGGTAAAGTGGAAGCAAGATCGGACATATATGCGCTGGGAGCGACAATGCATCATCTGCTTACAGGCCTGCCTCCTGTGCCATTTAAATTTGAGCCTCTGAGAGAAATAAGACCTGAAATATCACCGGAACTGGAAGAAATTGTAATGAAAGCACTGAAAGAAAAATTGCAGGACAGATTTGCCTCTGCACGAGATATGCTGGTGGCACTGAATTCTCTGCAAAAAACAGAAGAAAAAGAGCATGATTCTATAAGGATTTATGAGATAAAAGACACAACATGTGAGCATAAAATAACTGCAATAAAACAGAAAAATAGCTGGAGCTGGTGTGCAAAAGGAGGCATACTGGGCAATGAAGGCAGGTATGAAGAAGCTATTGAAGCCTATGACATGGCTCTGGATATTTACATTGATAATGAAATAGCCTGGAATTGCAAAGGAGAAATTTTATATCTTCAGGGAAAATACGAAGAAGCCCTTGAATGTTACGACAAAGCACTGGAATTAAAACCTGACTATGATGTGGCATGGAACTTCAAGGGAGAGGTTTTATATAAACAGGGCAAATATGAAGAAGCACTCAGATGTTTTAACGAGGCATTAAAATTAGATCCTTCCTATAAATATGCTGAAAAAAACAGGGACGAATTGCTGAAAGAGATAGAGGTAAGCGGGAAACAGTGAAGCGCGGATCTTTACTCAAATAATCTATTAATAGTAGCTACCAGATTATGCGTATCGAAGGGTTTAACTACATAGGCCTTTGCTCCTCACAAAATTTACTTTCATCTGGTATGTTAAAGTTACAGCCAGTACAGTTCATGACAGAAAATCCTTTTTTTATACCAACAACCATGACCGATTCGGCCACAACGAAGTATGAGAATTTGTTCTTCCCGTAACGCGTTACGCGTTACGCGTTACGCGTTACGCGTTACGCGTTACGATTCTCATATAAATTGCTTTAATTAAACTGAACAATTTGAATAATAGGTAAATACTGTCTGCCTGCCTGATGCTCCTCCGAAAAAAATCTAAACTGGAACGTTTATAACAGTTACAGCTTATATCATGCTACTTTACATTATAATTCAATAAAATATACCTGTGCTG
>JAKPQU010000211.1 GCA_029555925.1 Bacillota bacterium | reverse complement strand
ATCTGCCTTATTTAATTTGTTTTACAGACAATAAATTAGCCCTTATTTAATTTTTAATTCTATATAAAAAACTAATTTTTCTTCTCCAGAGCCTGCCAGGCAGAAGCTTTTTATGGATACCCTTTTACCTGTTACGGTACTTAGTTTCATAACTATCCATAAATAATGACCTCGTAATGCGTAATGCGCGATGCGCAGGGATTAAACCCGTCACGCATCACGCGTTACGCGTCACGACGACTTAAATTCTAATAAGTTATGAAATACACTATATTATTTATGCTCAGGTCAATATTGTAACATAAAAAAATCACTGTTGTAAACAATGGTCACAGAGAAAATTCAAGTAGACAGAGCGAGAAGAATTCTATATAATACTCAAAGGTGAAATTTATGCCTAAAATATGTAATAACTGTCATACAATAAACAAAACAGAGGAAATATTTTGCAGTGATTGTGGTCTGAATCTCACCGAACCTGTTCAGACTTCTGCTTTACCGCCACCATCTTCCGGCAAAAGACATGCTGCTCCTGACGGTAAAACCGATGTTATGGGGCATCCCCTTATGGTTCTCCCTTCCGGCACCGTTCTTAAAGGGAAATACAGAGTAACTTACATGACAGCAGGAGGCATGGGCGCTATATATCTGGCAGAAGATACGGGTTCTCCT
This sequence comes from Bacillota bacterium, assembly GCA_029555925.1. The sequence goes on along the minus strand of JAKPQU010000211.1, from coordinate 39,286 downwards.
AAAAAATATGCCATAAAAGAAGCTTATTCTGTCATACCCAAAACCAGAGAAGATTTTATCATTGCCCTTACAAAAGAGAGAGAAACCCTTATAAGACTGGATCATCCCGGTATTGTAAAAACAAAAGATTTTTTCCAGGAATATGATGCATGTTACCTTGTCCTGGAGTATATTGAAGGAAAAAGTCTGGAAAACTTCCAGCAAGATATAAGTCACAAAGATATAAATCAGGAACAGGTCATAGAATATGGTATAAAACTGTCTGAAATACTCACATATCTTCATGGCCTGAAACCGCCGATCATATACAGAGATTTAAAACCTTCAAATATTATAATCACACCTGAAGGAGATATAAAATTAATTGATTTCGGTATTGCCAGGGTTTTTAAAGAAGAAGCCCTTAAGGATACCATGCCTTTCGGAACCCATGGATTTGCAGCACCGGAACAGTACGGCACGAGTCAGACAGATATAAGGTCCGATATATACAGTCTGGGAGCAACTCTTCACTATCTGCTTACCTCGAGAGACCCCAGGGAAAGTCAGAATCTTTTTGTTTTTCCTCCTGTAAGAACGTTAAACAGTGCTGTTTATCCTGAATTAGAGGAAATAGTATTAAAAGCTCTTCAGATAGATCAGGATAAAAGATATGCTTCTGCGGAAGAAATGACAGAAGCCCTGAAGAAATTGCTTCCTGTTATCTCCGCAAGACCCGGTTCTTTGAAACTCGGTTCAATCCTGTACGGCACAAAAAAAACTACCGAATTAAAACTCATTAATACCGGAAAAGGGAGTCTTAAAGGAGAAATTTTCCTTCCCGATTCTTTTCCGGGACTTGCAGCAAATATAAAAAATTTCACAGGTGATGTAACAGTAGAAATAACCGTTGATACCTCATTACTTGAAACAGGTGAACATTACCGTGACAATATAGTCGTATTTTCTTCAGGAGGCAATTCGTATATCCCAATCTCTTTCGAAGTTTCGAAAACAGGGGAAGGGGAAAAAGAAAAGAAAGGGGAAGAAAAAAAGGAAGAGAAGAAAGAAGAAGTAAAAAAAGCAGATGATAAATGGAAAACAAAAATAGTCGATATATCACCTCCGTCGCCTCTGGAGCCTCAAAAGCCTGTAAATAAAATTTCTTTTTACAGATACATAAAAAAGGCTTTTTATATATCAACTGTCTTCTTAACAGGATTCATACTTTTTATCATATTAAGTGTTCTCTCTATAAGATACATCTATAATATGTATCATACAAAATTTTTAAAAGAAGAAACCTTGAAAACTCTTGCAAACTGCAGGATATGTTTTGTCCAGGAAGGAGATAATAAAGGGAAAACATACAATATATTTTCCGTTAATCCTGACGGCACAGAACTTAAAAATCTGACAAAAAGCTCTTCATGGAATACAGGTCCCTGCTGGTCTCCCGTAGAAAACAAAATTGCTTTTGCCAGTAATAGAAATAAGTTTTACAAAATATATATTATGAATGATGACGGAAGTAATCCCGTCAGACTCACGAAGGACTCACTCGATGCGACAGCACCTTCTTGGTCTCCTGACGGGAGTAAAATAACATTTCAGTCTTTTTATGAAGATAATTATGACATATTTGTTATAAAATCCGATGGTACAAGAATTGTTAATCTGACAAGAAATAAAGGGGGAGATTATGCTCCATCCTGGTCTCCTGACGGTAAATATATAGCTTTTGAGTCCAAAAGAGACGGAAAAAAAGATGGAGCATCTGTTGTCACAAGGGAAATCTATATAATGAAATCCAATGGTGACAGTCCCCGAAGGCTTACAAATAATTATTATGACGATTTTTCTCCGTCATGGTCTCCCGATTCTTCCAGAATAATCTTTGTATCAAATAAAGATGATAATTATGATATTTATATGATAAACGCAGACGGAACAGGTCTGTCTTCCGTAACACACAGTAAAGAAAAGGAATATTATCCTCACTGGTCACCTGACGGGAAAAAGATAATATTTTCCTGTTACAGAGACAGCGGATGGAAAAGAATCTTCGGAATAAAAAGCAAATGGGAAATCTATGCTATAAATCCTGACGGTAAAGACCGGGTAAAAATACTTGACTTCGCAGGAAAGGAAATGTCGCTTAAATATTTATCTCCGACAAAAAAAGCTTCGGAGAATCCTCATATTGAAGTAATAAATAAAAATTTCGATGCCATTTCAAAAAAAAACTTCATAGAAGCCTATAATTTAAGAAGTGAAAAAGTAAAATCCACTGTAACTTACAGGGATTTCTGCCGTAACTGGGAAAATAACAGATCCATAAAAGTCGAAAGTATTAAAGTTTTAAAAGAAGAAAAAGATAAAAACACGGTGGTAATAGAAGTAATAATTATTTCTTCAGACGTGACGAAAGACGGTAAAATATTTAACGGAAAATATAAAGGAATATATCATCTGATTCTAGAAAAAGAAAGCTGGAAAATAGATGATTCTAAAGTGGTAATGGTGAGTGGGAAAAGTGAAGAGTGAAAAGTGAAGGGTGAAGAGTGTAGAGTGAGCAGGCTTACTCTACGCGTTACGCGTTGCGCGTTACGCGTCACGTAAATCACGCATCACGCATTACGAACCACCTGTTACGCATTACGTATCATGCGTCACAAAACCACCTGTTAAGAATATAAAGAAAAGAGTAAGAGACCTATGACATGTCCATTTTGTAATAAAGAAATCATTGAACAGGCAGAATTCTGTCCCGAATGCGGACAGAATATAAATATTACTGAGTGTCCTTCATGCGGCGTAGAACTTCTGCCCGGGAAAAAATACTGCCACAAATGTGGAACTCATATTTTTCAGAAAAAAGGGCCTTTTTCAGGCTTTGAATTAAAAGGACACAAAAAGACAATAGCCATTGTGTTAATGGTAATTATAATCATTATCATTTTACTGAAGGTTATTTTCGGTGGGAGAAACGAAAAACAGCTCTCGGCATGTGAACTGAACATGAAGAGTATTGCTGCGGCTCTTGCCGCCTATGCTATAGAGTCCAATGGCATTTATCCTCCTTCCCTGGCCTATTGCAATAAATATCTGGAAGAAGAGAAATTACCTGTTCCCCCTTTATGTCCTGCATGCGGAGAACCTTATATATATCAAAAAACAGGAAATACTTTTATAATCAAATGTGGAGGGCAGAATGCTCATATAAAAACAGGGAAGGTAGATGAGGGACATTATCCCGTATATATTCTTCAGCATGGCATAATACTGAAAGGAGATTTCCTTTCTTATATAGCAGCAGAGCCGACTGCCACTCCGGCTGTAACACCTGTACAGGAAGGATTGAGCGAACTATCCATATGTGAGAACAATCTGAAAAAAATAGCCACTGCTCTTGATATATATGCCGATAATAACAACAATCAATATCCTCCTTCCCTGGAATATCTTACACAGGGTACAATGAAATACCTACCGGCCTGCCCTGCATGCAGTCAGGCTTACATCTATGAAAAATCGGATAATGATTTCCTGTTAAAGTGCGGAGGTGAAAATGCCCATATAAATACGGGAGAAGTTGGAGAAGGCCACTTTCCTGCCTGCAGAAAAAATAAAGATATTATAATGAGAGAGATAGTGACAATGGTCTCGCCGACTGCCCCCCCCGGCACAATGTCTTCCCCCTCTCCTTCGGAAGAAACTCCTGTTTCTTCAGGAGAACTTATGGAGTTTATAACAGAGAACTACAGTGCCCTGGAGAAAAAAGATTTCAAAAAGGCCTATGATTTTAAATCCAGCGACTGGAAAGAGAAAAATACCTGTGATGATTACTGTAAATACTGGAAAGATAATATTACCATTAAACTGGACAATGCAGAAATTATAGAAGAATCTGATAAAACAGCAAAAGCAAAAATAAGATATTATGCAGAAGATAAAAATCCGAAAACAGGGAAAACAGAAAAAGGTTTTTACAGCGGTACAATAGATCTTATCAGAGAAGAGGGGGAATGGAAAATAAAAAATGTGCAGTCTGAAAAAGAATGAAATATTGCATTTTATCTATGAGGTCATTATAATTTAAGAGTACAGAAAAAAATAGAGAGTGTAAGATGTTTTGTGTAAACTTATGAAATAAGGCTTCCATAGAGGTTTACATAAAATTCATGACACAGTCGAAAAAGCTAAATAAAAGAAAAGGAGGCATGACCGTTCAATCAGGACGGTTAAATACATATGAGTTCAGAAGAAAGAGACGAACTATCACGAAAAATTTCAGATTTAACAAGTCAGGCTTCCCGTATACAGAGTGAAACACTGAGAGAATTAAGTCAGGATATTTCTTCAATCAATACGAACCTGGATTCTCTTGCAGCAAAATTTAAAAACCTGCGAAGCAAGGGATATGTATATGGTGCAGTTTCAGAGAAACAGCTCCAGGATTTTAAAGAACGATGGACAGAAAGAAAAAGAAATGTAGAAGAACAGTTAAATTCTATTTCAAGAGAACTGAGATATAAATATGATGATGTGGAGAGAGAAATAAGGGATCTCAGAGATCTCTTTGAGAGGGATTACAGAGATGCAGAAAGCAGGTACAGCTATGTAGAGCAGACAGTAAACAATTTCAGCCAATATGTAGATGCAGAAGAAGACAGACTTGAAGCCCTCTATGAAGATATAGAGCATGGCCTTGAAAAAATCAAAAAGGAACTGGATGAAATAGAATGGGCTTTTAATGAACTGGCGAAATCCAGCATTAAATTACACCAGGGAGAAGAACTCATATTTGCCTGTAAAGGACAGCACCTGGAAGACAGAAAGAAACAGGGGCCTAAAGGAACAATATTTTTAACGAGTAACCGCTTTCTCTTCGAACAGAACGAAGATGTTGTTGTGAGCAGAACACTTATATTTTTCACTAAAAAAGAACATGTTCAGAAGATCATCATAGATAAACCCATAGGCGCCCTTGGCAGTATTAAAGATACGGAACAGGGATGGCTCTTCAAAGCAGAATTGCTTGATGTTTCTTTCAGAGATCGGGCAGGTGATATGCTATTCAAACTGGATAAAGATTCCACTATGATAAAAGAACTTATCCGAAGAATAGTAGAGGGACATATAGATACTGAAAGAATAGGTTCAGGTTCTGCCGGTGCCGGCATTGCCCCGGAACCGGTCCGGACAGTTGCACCTGCTGCTCCGCCTCCGGTTCAGGCAACTGCTCCGCCTCCGGTTCAGCAGGTAGAAAGGCTGGCTCCGAGAGAAATAAGATGTCCCGGCTGCGGCGCCGTTTATGACAAACCTCTGCTCAAGGGCATGACCAGCGACGAATGTCCTTATTGCAGCACTACAATAAGATTTTAATTTAGCAGTCAGCAGTCAGCTAATAGCTATCAGCTGACTGCTGACCGCTATAATTATGAAGGACATACAGGAATTACAGAAAAAAATAAAAAATCTTCCCTCTTCTCATGGCATATATCTGTTTAAAAATGAGAAAGGGAAGATTATTTATATAGGCAAATCAAATAATTTAAAGCAACGGGTATCATCATATTTTCAGCCTTCATCTTTAAAAAATAAAAAGATAAAAAAACTTGTTTCCCATATACATAATCTGGACTATATCCTTACATGTTCCGAGACGGAAGCTCTTATTCTGGAATGTAATCTCATAAAAGAATATCTGCCGCGATATAATGTGCAGTTTAAAGACGGAAACGGTTATCCCTATATAAAAATATGTACAGACGAAATATTTCCCTCAGTAAATATTACAACTAAAGTGACAGATAAAAGAGCAAGATATTACGGCCCCTATACAAAAGGAATAAAAGATTACTTCAAATTATTCATCAGTCTTTTCCCTCTCAGGAACTGCCGGGGAGAAGTCAAACCTTCAGGGAGGCCATGCATAAATTATTACATAAAAAAATGTGCCGGCCCGTGCACAGGAGAAATAGACGTAAAAGATTACAGTATTATCGTATCCGATGCATGCCGGTTTCTTGAAGGAAAACATACAGGGCTTTTAAAGAAACTCAAAAAAAGCATAGAAACCTGTGCTGAAAAACTTCAGTTTGAAAGGGCGTCTGTAATCAGGGATCAGTATTTTGCTCTGAAAACCTATTCGGAAAAACAGAAAATAGTCTTTCCGTCACTGAAAGAGGAGGGAGATTTTATAGGCACTGCAACAGGAGATACCAAAGGAGCCGTTGAAATTTACCTGCTCCGGGAAGGATCTATACTCAGAGAAGAACGTTTTTTGTTAAACATGCACCATAATACTCACGAAGAATTCCTTTCATCTTTTTTGAAACACTTTTATATGAGAAACTATAATATCCCATCGAAAATATATATAGAGAAAGAAATATCTGAAATATTTATCCTGGAAAAATGGCTTTCAGAGAAAAAAGGCAGCAGAGTGAAAATTATTGTTCCAGTAACAGGAAAGAAAAAAGGCATAATAGATATGGCAGGAGAAAATGCAGAAGAGTATTTAAGTTTCGTAACGCGTAACGCGTGACGCGTGACGGGTGGTTCGTGATGCGTGATGCGTGATGCGTATTGTTACCGGTACCGGGCGAACACGGTTCGCACCTAATCTTCACCCTTCACTTTTCACGACTCACGACTCACGAGTTTTTACATGGAATAAATCCTCCCCTTAGCCGTCTAATAATTAAGCAGTCAAAATTCTTCCGCAAAAACCGTAACGAAGACAGGGCACAGCCATCCACCTGTCACGCGTTACGCGTTACGCGTCACGATTAAAAAAAGGAGTGTAAACCAATGAACAAAAAACACCTTGTAATCACAATCATCATGTTTATTGTCCTCACATTCATGGCAGTGAATCTCATCAGTGCATCAGACACTACAAAAGGTGAACCTGTCCTCTTGAACCCTGTAGAAAACGGAAAAGAAGAAGTAGCAAAAGAAGGGGACATTACGGAAGGCACCTTGAAAGGCAGAACAGATAAGGGAGAAGAAATAGTATGCCCTCTGAAGCATACAGATGTAAAAGCGGAGATATCAGGATTTATTTCCTCCGTAGAAGTAACACAGGAATTTACCAACCCCATCAATACACCGATTGAAGCGACATACATCTTCCCTCTTCCTCAGAATGCAGCAGTGAACTCAATGGAGATGAAAGTGGGAGAAAGAACTATTCTGGGTCTTATAAAAACAAAGGAAGAAGCAAGAAAAATATATGAACAAGAAAAGGCGGCAGGCCACCTGACAGGTCTTCTGGAACAGGAAAGACCGAATATTTTCTCCCAGTCTGTGGCAAATATAAAACCGGGAGATTCCATATTCGTAAAGATAAAATACGTAGATATTCTGGATTATGATAAAGGAACCTATAATTTTCACTTTCCCATGGTAGTGGGCCCCAGATTTAATCCTCCGTCGGTAAAAGATTCTGAGAAAATTACGCCTGAGTATTTAAAACCCGGAGAACGTTCAGGTCATGATATAAGTCTTTCCGTAAACCTGAATGCAGGTGTTCCCATAAAAGAAATAAGGTCTAAATCACATAAGGTATTGCTTCAGACAGAGGGCAAGTCAAAAGCTTTTATAAAAATAAAAGAAGAAGACTCGATACCGAACAAAGATTTCATCATTGAATATGATGTGGCAGGAGACATGCCTGAATGTGCTGCCATCACAACAGGTAATAACGGGAACGGTTATTTTACTCTTATGATACAGCCCAAGGCCGAATATAAAGAAGAAGAGATTACGGCCAAAGAAATGGTTTTCGTCCTTGACTGTTCAGGTTCCATGTCAGGTATCCCAATGGAAACCTCAAAGGCTACCATAAGGAAATGCGTGGAATATATGAATAAAAACGATACCTTTCAGATAATAAACTTTTCCATGAGCGCTTCAGGTCTTTCCGATAAACCCCTCACCAATACGCCGGAAAACATAAAGAAAGGTCTTGCCTATATAGATACTCTTTCAGGAGAAGGGGGAACAAATATGATTGAAGGCATAAAAGCAGCACTGAATTTCCCCCGCGATCCGGAAAGGATGAGAATAGTTTTCTTCCTCACAGACGGATATATAGGAAATGAGACCGAAATACTTGCTGAAATAGAAAAAGATATCGGTAATGCAAGACTATTTTCACTGGGTGTCGGTTCATCAGTAAACCGCTATCTCCTTGATAACATGTCGGAAGCTGGTCGCGGCCACGTCCAGTATATGAGACCGAAGGAAGAACCGAAAGCAGTGGTGGAAGAATTCTACGAAAGAATCTCAAAACCCTATTTTACAGATATTTCCATTGACTGGAAGGGTTTTAAAGTAGATGACATTTACCCGAAAAGAATTCCCGATCTCTTTTCATCACAGCCTCTGTTTATATACGGAAGATATACACAGCCGGGAAGTGGCACGGTAGAAATCACGGGAAACATTGCAGGTAAAAAGACCGTTTTCCCTGTAAAAGTAGAATTTCCTGAAAAGAATGAAGAAAATTCCGCTCTTTCTTCCATATGGGCAAGACAGAAGATAAAAGATCTGGAGAACAGACAGTACGGAGGGCCAAAGGGAGATTTAATAAATCAGATAACGGCCCTTGCGCTGGAATTCAGACTCATGTCAACCTATACATCCTTTGTGGCAGTAGAAGAAAGCTATCAGGTAGACCCGAACGGAGAAAGAAAATCAATACTTGTTCCCGTAGAGATGCCCGAGTCTGTGAGTTATGAAGGTGTTTTCGGGAAAGAGAAAAAAGATAAAGCCATGTACAATCTACCTGCATCAACGTTATCAACCGGAGTTGATTATACCTGTGCAGCACCGGCACCTGAATATTCAGAGTGTGATAAAAGCCTGGATGGAAAACCTTCAGAGGCATATATTCAAAATCAAAGCTCTTATGCTCCATCTGTTATAAGTATAAACACTGAAAATCTGAAAATTTCTAAAAATAGCACTGTAAAACTGGAAACAAACTTCGATTTTTCTTCGTATCTTAAAAATTCGGAAGAAAAGAAATCTTTCACGAAGATTCAGATATTTAAAAGCGGTGAATTACTGGGAGAAATTACCTCCAAAGACGGTAAATCCGGCATAATTCCTTCAGATAAAGATAAAAACACTATAATCTTACGTTTTCTCGAAGGAAAATCTCCTTTTGTAACATCAGGTGAATATACTCTTATCATAGAGGTTTACAATGAAAACGGTGCAGTTATAGCCAGAGGAGTAGATACGGTAACTTTAGAATAAAATCATTCCGGTAAGCAGTGAGTGGTGAGTAGATTTTATTAACTCACTACTCACTGACTACCATAACCGTTTCGGCCAAAACTGAAAATTCATTTCTCCCGTCACGCGTTACGCGTCACGCGTCACGCATTACATACCATTACCGGTATATCAACATTTACGAGAACTTTTTCTGCTGTTCCACCCATAAGGAATTCTTTAATTTTATTATCCCCGTAGCCACCCATAACTATACAGGTGCATTTTTTTTCTTCCGCCGTTTTTATAATATTTTCAGAAGCTCTTCCGCTTTTCCAGATCTTTTCAATATTCAACTTATAAGGTCTGAAATAGTTTTCCACTTCTTCAAGAAGAGATTTTGCATCTTCTTCACTGTGTTTCACTGTAAGTACATTTACGACATCAGGAGCAATGGCACTTATAATATCGCCCGTTACTCTCAATGCGTTATTTGCTGCTCTTGAACCGTCATAGGCAATCAATATATTCTTCCCCACGCTTTCTCCTTCGCAGAGGGCAATAACAGGCCTGTTTGCATGTTTAACCACATTAAAAACAGGCGGTTGAAGTTCACCAGTATGTCCTGTTTTAAGAGCCTTTCCCATGACTATAAGGTCAAATGCTCTTGCTTCAGAGAGAACTTCTTTATGTATTTCTCCTGTTCTTACAACAAGCGAATGGTCTCCTTCTATGGTATCTTTCAGACTGTCATAGAATTTATTGACCTGTTCTTTTTCCTTATCTATTTCATCCTGTATTACTCTTATCTCATGCTGCTGCAGATTAAGGCCCGGCAGATCAAGAGAAATACCTGCCGATGCCATTCTATATTTAAGAATAACCTGTACCATTTTCGTTGTATCTTCAACATAGAGGAGTCTGACTGTTGCTTTAACAAAATTGGCCAGATTGATTGCTGTTTTAAGGGCATTATGAGAACATGCCGATGTTCCCATAGGTACAAGAATACTTTTAATCATTTCCATTCCTCCCTTTTTATTTTGCTTAAAAAAATAGCGCCTTAGGTGCGCTATTAAATTGAATTAAGCTACTTAGATCATAACACAGTTTTCTGACTATGGCAAGGTATAAATAGTGAAAAGTGAAAAGTAAAAAGTGAAAAGCAAGTAAAATCGCGTTTTTTTCATTTTTCACTTTAAAATAATTAATTCACTGAAAAAAGTGGGGTAAAGGGAAGAAGGAGGTAATTTTGTTTACAGAAAAGATTTTCGAGTATTTCTTTTGCTATAGACGAATTGACCTGAAAAAATGCTTTCTCCAGGTTATATTGAATATTTTCTTTAAAATTTTTGCTGTTCTTTGTTAAATTTTCTTTAACTTTTTCTTTTCCTTCCTTTAATTTTTTCTCAAGAGAAGAAATGTCCTTTATAACATTGGAGGCAAAAGCAACAGAAGGACTTCCAAGGGCTACATGAGGGCCGAGTAAATCAACTGTCAGGGAAATAGCTGAAGCATCAAGGACAGGCAATATCAATCCTGTACATATGGATGAAATATTTTCTAACAGATTAGCTCTCCCTTTACCTGTCAGAGGGGCAGATGTGGCATTAATAATTAAAGAAAAAATCTCTGTCAGGGTAATAGAAGAACCTTTCTGACAGGGAGTGGTTCCGTCATCTCTAAAGGATTCCGTACGGGCGAAAATTCTGTGTTTCTGTTTAAAATGTTCTTCAAACATATATGCAGAATTATTCCATTCTTCCTGCATATATGACATGATATTATCAAGAGGAGTTTTAAGGTTTTCTGCTATATTTACCGGGTGTTCAGACAGTTCCCTTCTCATTTCGTCACTCAGGAAACCTGTTTTACCCAGAGTTTTAGCCCATATTTCAATATGTTTAATCACATTATCTTCTGTTATGACATTATCCGTAAGTGATTTAATAATATTAATATATTCCGCAGAAGTATGTTCTGCCACTTCAGAGAGCATACTTCCCAGTGAGAATTCAATCTCTTTTTCTTTGTCTTTTATTTTCTTTATGATTTCTTTTTTTATTAAATCTTTTCTCATAGGCTTATGAAAATTGTAACCGGTAATGTAAAAACTATCTATAGAGAATATCCATACAGTAATTTTATCATAACACAAAAAAACAAACAATCTTTCTTATCCTATTTTTTTATGTTATTATATTTTTAAAAGGATTATAGAAAATTATGAATCAGGTGGAATAATTATGAAAAATAAGCTATTAGAAGCAGTAAAGGAAACAGTGCTAAAAATAGACCCCGCTGCTCAGATTATACTCTATGGTTCCCGATCAAGAGGAGAGGAAGAAGAATATTCTGACTGGGATTTTTTGATACTGCTGGATAAAATACCTGATTATGAGAAAATTCAGAATATAAGGCATGCTCTATATAAAATCGAACTGGAAACAGAAGAAATTATAAGTTCAATTATAAGAGATAAAGAGGAATGGAACAGTTCCCTGTACCGTGCTACACCTTTTTATAAGAACGTTATGAATGAGGCTATTACTTTATGACTGATGAAATAAAAAAAATTATTTTATATAAAATGGACAGAGCCTATGAAACACTGGAAGAAGCAGAACTTATGGGTAAATATAATCACTGGAACACCTGTGTTAACCGCCTTTATTATGCCTGTTTCTATTCAGTATGTGCCCTATTATTAACAGAAAATCTTTCATCATCCAAGCATACAGGTATAAGAAGTCTATTTAACAAATATTTTGTCAGACCGGGTCTGATTTCTGAAGCGTCGGGAGTATTATATAACGAACTTTTTGAAAACAGACAGGAAAGTGACTATGCAGATTTTGTAATAATGAAAGAAGATTTCGTCTGTCCCTGGATTGATAAAACCAGAATATTTCTGGATACAATAAAGATAATGATTGAACAGAAAATGAACTGAACAGGGGTATATTTATGAAAGAAATGATGATAAAACAGGAATATCTCACTTTTATCAAAGAAGGCAGAAAAAAGCTTGAAATCAGAGTGGGTTATAAAAATATTAAAAAGATAAAATCCGGCGATTCTATCATGATGAAATCTGCTTCCGAGACTCAGTCAATATCTGTAAAAGATGTGCGTTATTATAAATCATTTGAAGATATGTTGAAATATGAAAAGCTAGAACTTATAGCTCCCGGCTCAACAGAAGAGGAAACTCTAAGGATTTTAAAAGAAATCTATCCGCCTGAGAAAGAAGAACTGGGAGTGATTGTAATAGAACTTGAGCCGGTTGAATCATTTATAGAACATTAATGACAAAAATGTCACAAAGGAGAATGAAAATTACATTTTCAGAAGAAAGGAGTATATAAATATGTCTTCACTGAACAGCAGTTTTGCAGGAATATTATCAAACCTTCTTATACAGTGTCCTCTATTTATAGTATGGTCTGCAGGTATTTTTATAGCTCTTACAAACATGAAAAATTACCCGAAGATTTCTATTTTTACCCTGGTTGCACTGGGAATTTTCTTAATTGAAACAATCATTTTCTCTGTTGCAAATACCCTTATTCCTCTCATGTCCTATCAATATGGATGGACTACAAATAATATAGCTATTTTTTACACAGTTTCCGGCATTATTCGTTCTCTTATTAATACTGTCTGCTGGGGCCTTATCATTGCAGCTATTTTTAGCTGTCGCACAAAATTTGAAAAAACAGTTTTCCCTAATAAAGCGATGATTACTTTTGAAGAAATCAAGGGATTATTCCTGTCTTTATCCTATTCCCCGCGGCCCGTTGATGAAAACTATGGATTGTTAATAGAAAAACTCATGGAACTATTTAAAAAATGTAAAACAGGCGACAGAGTGCCGTTTTATTATGACACGAACATATACACAGGCGAACTATGAAAGTTGTCTGTGATAAAGATAAGCTAAAAGATGATATAGGCTGTCTCGGGTACCCCCGATATAGTTATAGAAATTCTTTCTCCTTCTACTGCTTCCATGGATCTTATAATGTATGAATAAATTATCCTTTATCTTTGTCGCTTTCTAATCGGATTTTACAACATTTATATCTGAAGTTCCTGTGCATAAAAATACGATATTAATTGATTTTCTTTTGTTTCCCTGTAAGCCTTTTCTTTATGTGATATTTCACTGATTTCTTTACTTCCAGATCTGGCAAATTTCTTTTTTACTTCAAGTAATATCTCAAGTTCTGCATCAGAGAATACACTCAAATCAGTGGTTTCTATACTTTTATATAATTCTCCGATATAATCACCAAAGTCTTTATACTCTACTTCCAATTCGCCTGTTTTTACAAGCAATTCAAGAATACTGCGATAATATTCCGGTACCGGGCCATAGGGTAAATGTTTATACCTCATACCGCTTATACTGTGAGAGTATCCTTTAAAATATTTAAAATCGGCAAAAAACAATAATTTATTTAATTTTGTTATATATATTCCATCATCTTTACAGAAAAATAATATAAGATTTTTTATTTTATCTATATTAACTTCCTGAAAACCATTGAATTCATCAGGTTTACCGGATAATAAATTTTCTAAAAAACTAACAGGTAATTCTTTTTCTAAATTTAAAGTCTGCTCTATGTGCTGCAAATATTTATCTTTATTTTCCAGGTTATTTTTTTCTTTTATAAACTGATAAAACATTTCAGGTTTTTCAAGTAATTTTAAAAGTTCATCATGAGCTTTACTCTGAAGAGCTCCATTTTCATAACGGGAAATAGTTACTGCTCCCCAGCCAAAAATCTTAGCAAGTTCTCCCTGAGTGAAACCAAGATTTTTTCTTAATTCTTTTATCTTTTCCGGCTGTAACATCCCATGTATGTTACGATAAATGCGGTAAGCTTCATCTAATTGATCATACTCTCCTTCATCGAAAAATTCCCAATCAGTTCCACAATCCCTGCAAAACCAGTATTTTGCCATTACATGTATTTCTTCTCCTCTTATTTCTACTGTATCAGGTTTTTCAATATACTCAATATTTTCTCCGTCACATTCAATACAAACCTGTGTAAATATATTTTTTACAGATAATTTTTGATTGCTCTCTATTAACATTTTCTCTCCTCCTTCCCGTGTATTATCTGTCATAAGGTAAATCCATATCATATATTGCAGGATGAAAAGATATTATTTTTACAAAACTCAAACCTGCTTTATTCTGTAATTTTAATTTTATATAAATCTTTTCACTATTTATTTTTTTACCAAAGATCCATACTTCTCCCTGAGAAGAATCTCTATCACCTTCCGGGCCTTTATGATAATCTTTATATGTAAGACTATTAAGCTCTTTTATAGCCGCTTTCTTTGAAAAAGTTACTTTTGTTTTATCCATTCTGCTAACGAAGACTATGTTTTTACTTACTATTGCCATATTTATATCAACTATAACTTTGTTTATTTCATCTATAGAACTCATTCAGGTAACCTTTCAAAATTTTATACCTTCTTTATATTATTATATCAAAAGATAATAATAAATACAATATTTATCAATTGATTAAAATTCAGTTGATTGCATTTTTCAGCAGGATTTTGCATATAAGAAGCGTGTTGGAAAATTGTTTGAAACAGCGAATATTAAAATTGATTCAGTAGTATCTGAATTATTTGGTCTTACTGGCAGAAACCTGATGAAATTATTAACAGAAAAAAAGAGTAATTTAACATTGTCAGATATAGCTTCTTGTGTAAGAGGAAAACTGACCAATAAAGTAGATGAGTTGTATCGTTCTGTACAGGGTTTCTTTAGAGACCATCATCGCTATATACTAAATACATTACTTGAAACAATAGATAATCTTGAGAACCAAATAGAAGAAATTGATAATCGTATAAAAGAATTGATGAAGTCTCAAGAAGATTTATTGAAGAGATTAAACGAAGTTCCAGGTATTGGTGATACAACAGTTCAAGCAATTATATCTGAAGTGGGGACTACATTAGAGAACTTTGCAAATAGTTCATCTTTTGTCTCTTGGGCAGGCTTATGTCCCGGTAATAATGAAAGTGCTGGAAAACAGCGTAGCGGACGAAGTCCTGTAAGGAACAAACCACTGAAGAGTATTATGGTTGAAGTAGCCTGGGCAGCTGTAAAAAAGAAAGGGTCTTATTATAAAGATAAATATTATCGTCTTAAATCAAGAAGAGGAGCTAAAAAAGCTATCATAGCAATTGCACACCGAATACTTAAAGCTATTTACTATATAATTAAGTATGGAGATAAATCTAAAGATTTAGGAGAAGATTATTTAGATAAACAGAATAGTACAAAAAAAGTTTCTATATTGAAGAGAAAAGCTGAATTACTTGGATATGAATTGATACAGAAAGCAGCATAATAATACAAACATATTAAGGAAGGTGATTATATTTGCAATCTTTTAAAGGTCGAGAGAGGTAACTGAAGCTATAAAGCGCGAGAACTAACAAGACATCTGTCAGTCGGTACAACAAAATGTTTGGCTCATAAAGAGACCACGTATATAAATCTCATACTTCCAACTTGGCACATAAAAGATGCAATATCTTAAAAAACTTTACTTTAGTCTCTTAACCAATAATTATATTCTCATATAAATCTTCCAATATATCATTACTTGAACTAGATACTTTTACACGTACAGATTATCATTATCATTCCATATTTTCACGTTACAATCCTCTTTTTTTCTATTTTTATATACTAATTATAAAAAAATAATTTTACGAAGGAAGATTATACAGAGAAACAAACCAGATAAAGATTTTTTTAGTTAACTTAATCCTTTACAGAAGAGCCGGGCCACCACCCTCCCGGCTACTTCTCCCCTACACAACAGCCCTGACAAAACACAAATTCCTTATCACAGCCTTCTCTCTTTCATCTGCCTTTTTCTTCAGATAAAGCACCGCCCCGACGGCGCTTCCTCCCAGAACGATCGTAAAGAGCACAGCCAGGACAGGGGCAAAAAAGGCAAGAACCACACTTATAAGAACGAGCCCGTCTTCAAGGAGACTTATCAGTATATTACTTACTCCCATATCGGGAATGGCACTTATAACCCAACGGAGGGCGGTCTTTATAAAGAGAAAAGACACTGTTACAGCTATGCCGAAAAGAATAAGTAAAATCATTATCCCCCAGAAAAATCCGTCTCTGTCTGCCATACCTGCCATACAGAGACAGGAAGGAAGGCCATTCAATAGACTTTCCTGTTTATACATGGCCTCTGTCAAAGGATCTGCCATAACAGCGAAAGTAGTTCCCGCACTGGCAAGAGAACTTACAATGGGGTCTATTGTCACATGTTTTACATTATCAAACCACTGGGCTTTATCTATTACAGATTCCAGAACAGTGATTACAAGAAAAAAACCTATGGCCCACCAGGAAGTGATAAACTTGAGATCGTCAGGAAGGCTCACAGGAGCAGGAAGGCCCATAGATATAAAGAACCCTTCATATCTTCCTATTATGGCAGTAAGAAGCACGGGCAGTATGGGATTTAGCCCCAGTGATTGAGTGAGAGCTACAGTAGTAAATGCTTTCATAAATAAATCCATGATTTAGATAACCTCCTTTTCTTTAAAAACCATTCTGAATATTTTTCTCTCAGGTGAAGAGAGTCTTTTAATCCTCCCTGTCAGTCCTTTTTTTATAAAAGGCGGAGGAGACATATTTACTGTTTCTTCATAAATGGAAAGAGCCTGTCCGTAAGCTCCTTCTTCCTCGCAGATACGACCGAGAAATACCCTGCTTTCCCAGGCATCACAGTAATTCTTTACCGTATCCAGAAATAATTCCTTTGCTTTTACCTTTTCGCCCTTCATAAAACTGATGAGGCCGAGACAGTGATTTGCCTGCCATAGTAACGGGTCTTTCTCCAGTAAAGAATTACATCTGAGAGAAGCTTCGTTAAAATCCCCCTTTATTATGAGGAGATTTATCAGGTTTATTTCTGCCTGATGACAATCAGTGTCTTTTTCCAGGGCAAGGGAAAAACATTCTTCTGCCATATCCTGACAGGATGTGTCATTACTGCTTTTTCCGTAGGACAGAAGGGCACAGCCGAGATTATTATATAATTCAGCACTTCTGTCTCCCAGTTCAAGGGCATGGATAAAGGAAAGAATGGCAAAACCGTAATTACCTGCATAAAGATAGGTTTTACCTGTTTTCTTATGTAACTGAGGGTCTTCAGTTCCTCCGGTAGAAAAGCTGTTCTTTCCCTCAAAAATGGCTTTCTCGTAATCCCCTTTCTCAATGGACAAAACAAGTCTCTCTGTGGCAGGTGATATAACAGATTTTTTCGAAGTTACCTGTTCAGGGTTATTCTTAAACATATCATCTATTCTGCTCATGATAATGGATTTGATGAGAGGAGGTTCTATTTCTCCAGAGTTAATCTTTTCTGCGCTGTAACGGGCATCAAAGATACTGTAAGCAATCATAATCAGTGCTCCTATGCCGGTAGGAGCAAAAAAAAGGAAACAGGCCATCATAGTGATACCTTTAAATAACTGGTCATTATAGATCTGTCCCCAGCCGCATACGATGGAACTCAGTGCGGCAAGAGAAGAATTTCTTTCCAGAGAAAGTCTTTTTCTGCCTCTGTTAATATGTTCTGCAGTCCTGTAGGAATCTACTATGGCGTAAATCCAGACAATAAAACTTCCTATTACTGTCCCTCCGAGAAGGAGAAAAAGTAAAATGACAATCCATGCTTTCACTATTTCCTGGTTATAAATCTGTCCGGTGCCGGGCAATATGGCGGAAAGAATGCCGGCCATATAAGGTTTTCTCAACTGGTTTTTCATAATAAGCCTCCTTACTCTGATTTTTTTTCTTATTTTCGGAATAGATAACCTGCATGGGAAATCTTCTATTTCAGGATCATCGTCTTCCATTGAAGGTATGTAAAAAGACATGGCTCTGCTATCACAATATAATGTACACAGACGCCTGTCTACCCGTCTGAAATCTTTCAATTTCAGAGGAATTTTATTTAGGAAAGGTTTTAGATGTAATCTGTTAAGTTTATATAAAGATAGAAGGTCTGTCATAAAATGGCCTTTCTGTTATCGTGACGCGTAATGCGTAATGCGTAATGCGTGATGCGCAGGGATATAAACCCGTTACGCGTAACGACAACCCATGGTCGGTTCATGAAGGAAATTTTTCCTTCATGTAAAGATAAAGTTCTTTTAAATCAAGCTTTTTCGCCAGATCTCTTATATCTTCCCAGTAGATAATATTCATATGGTCTTTAAAATATGAAAAATCCAGATCTTTTCTATAGGGAAGTTTTTCTTTTATCATCTCAGGATTATCCCTGTACCAGAAACATTTTTCTACAGACAGTTTATTACTTTTTGGCACGAGAAGTATAAAGAAGAATTCCTTACCTCTTACCTGTCCTTCATAACTTCCTACATCGATGTTTCTTATAATCTGATCCCTTTCACTGTCATGATTTGTATGTTCACTTATTTCACTCTTATATTTCGCTTCTACAAAGATTAATTTTCTATCTGTTTCCACTGTCAAATCTACATGGGTATTTCCTTCGGGGATAGTTCTCCCTGGCGGAGGAGGAAATTCTTTCCAGAAATACAATTTTACATATTTGTCTTTATCTATTTTCACAGGAAATAATTCTGAGAACCATTTCTCTGAAGATTCTTTCATAAAGGTTCGAAAGACATTCCATGTAAGAGCATCTTCGGAATTTTCACTTCCCACATAGGAAAGGCCTTTCACGTTTCCTCTCGTATAAAGCCAGGACTTCCCCTGTTTTATTACCTCTTCTTCATCTCTGTCTGTAATAAGGTTATCTCTGAAATCTTTAAAGACTTTCACGCCTGTGTCGGAGATGACATAGCTTTTCTTTTCTGTTGTCCCGACGGATTTTAATCTGTTATCTGTTTCCATTCCGGCTATATTAAAAAACCAGTCATTTCTTGTATATCTGTCAGGATTATAAGTCACATCTGGGTCAAAGCATTTGTCTTTAAGAAATGAGAGAAGTTCATCACTGTCTACAAGCAGTTTTCCTGCTATGTAATCCACATAGGAACTGTTAATAGACCATCTGTAAAGGACATGTTCATTTTCTTGAAATCTCTTTACTATCTCGTCTCTGTCACTTATCCGGATATTTCTGTACTTATGTCTGCAGATAAAATTGAGTATTCTGCTGCAGAGAGTCCTTCCATGAGAATTCCATCTCTTCTGCACCCGGCAGAAGTCCCACAGGGTAACAGGATCTTTCATAAAAATCATCCTTTCTTCTTATTAAATTTGATATATGACAGAATTTTTATTTCATGTTATAATACATATAATTATAATCCATATGCCATATCTGTCATATACTATTATCATACTGTAATTATACCGGCGAACAGCAACGACGTCGTATCCACTCCAAAATTTATTTTATAAATATCTTCATCTACAGAGGAAATTTTATGAAGGAAATAACATTCACAAGAAAAAGCCTTAAAAAGCACAACAGGGTTCAGAATATTATTAAATTGCTGTTTATGTTTTTAATTCAGGACAATCAAACGGCAGAATATTATGCAGATCAATTATCCTGTTCTGTCCCTGCCGTAAAGAAATATATTCAGGAAATAAGAAAATCCTATGACGCTGAGGAACAAAAGGGATTTGATATTCACTATAAAGACAAAAAATACAGACTCTTTTCAGATGTAAAATTTCCTGCTTTTGAAGCGGATGAGATAGAAGCACTTTATATGGCTATAAAATATCATGGACAGGAAGAAGGCGGCCCTTTCAAAAATCTGGACGGCATTGCAAAAAAACTCAGGAAATATTTTACAAAAGCATGCAGGGAAAAGATGAAGACACCTGTGGAGTTTTCAGTACCTGATGTAAAAAGCAATCTCAATGATTTAATAGAACAGATATATGATGCCATAGAAAATAAAAAGAAAATTTTGATAACCTATATGCCTACATATAAAAATAATAAAGTAGAAAAACAGATAGTCCCTTATGCTCTTCTCTACCATGATCATGAATGGTATCTGAGAGCCTTCTGCCTGAAAGACAGGAAAATAAAAAGTTTTTCAGTAAATCAAATAATTCATATAAAAGAAGAAAAAATTACAGACAGAGAAAGAAAAATACTCCCTGAAAACCCTCCTTTAAAACCGCCTCACAGGTGGGACTGGTCTGAAGATGAAGTCTCTGAAAAAACTGTAAAGATAAGATTTACCGGCGCGGAAGGGGAGAAAATAAAGAAAAAATTTGCCTTTCGCAGAGAACATCCGTCACAGAAAATAGAAGAGACAGATAAGGAAGTAATAGTATCTTTTACAGTGAAGAATCCAGGTAATATGGTGAGTTGGATACTTCAGTTCGGCTCGTCTGCAGAAGTTCTTGAGCCGGAAAGTCTCAGAGAAGAGGTTAAAAAAGAAATCAACTCGCTAAAAGCTTTATATTGATGCACATCATTTCAAACTTTATACGTACATGGTATAATGTAATCAGGGGATTACTATGAAGAAATTGAAATTATACCTTGAAACATCTGTATGGAATTTTTATTTTGCTGATGATTCGCCGGACAAAAGAGACATTACCAGAGAACTTTTCAAAAATATTGAAAAAAATCAATATGAAATATTTATTTCCAGAATTGTAATCGAAGAAATTGATAGAGCCGATAAAAATACAGCAAATAAATTGATGAATCTGATTAATAAATTCAGCCCAGGCAGATTAAGAGTCGATTATGAAGTTCAAACTCTGGCAGAACAATATATTAAAGAATTGATATTGCCCGTAAAGAAACTTGAAGATGCACTGCACGCAGCTATTGCAAGTGTTTATGTAATGGATATTCTTGTTAGATGGAACTGTAGACATCTTGCTAACTATAATAAGAAAAAGATGATAAATGTTATAAATTTGCGAGAAGGATATAAAACTATTGATATTATTACCCCTATGGAGGTGATAAATTATGAAGATTGACAGAGCACTCGAAGAAGTATGGAATTGGAAAGATATAATTTATGAGGAACGTAAAAATCTTACTATGGAAGAAATAGTAAAACTCATAGAAGAAAATGGCGAAGCTATTGAGAAGAAATACGGGTTGAAGTTTAGAGATGTAAGATACTCAGAAGAAGGTAGATTAACGAAAACATAGAAGCAATAGATAAGTTTTAAGATCCCGGGAAAAGTTCAAGTTCAGAAACTGAGAATGTAAGATATTTTGTGTAAACCTCCTAAAAGATATAAAATACAAGTAATAAAAATTAGGAGGTCAAAAAAATGGGAATAAAATTACCGAAAGAGCAGTTATAAGCCAGAGTTTACCGGGATAATATATTAATTGTATGCCTGTTCCAAAATCTTTAATCTATATGAAGAAAATCCGGCAACATTACCGCCTTTCCTCCTCTAATAAAATTCCCATATTTCAATAATATTGCCATCCGGATCTTCACAGAAGACCACTCTTTTTTGCTGAGAGATATTTTCAATCTTTACTTTACCGCCATTTTCTTCTAATTTCTTAATAAATGTGCCCATATCCTGTACAATAAGGCACATGTGAAGAAATCCGGATTTTTTTAAATTATCATTTTCCGGGACTTCTGTTACGGGAATAATAAATTCAAACAATTCCAGCCCAACCTGGTTATCCAGTGTCATCTGGGCGATACGCAATTTTTTCATATCCCGGCCAAATAAAGTGCGTGCAACTTCACCTGAAGGAGACGTATCGGTATCGACATCTACCGGCTCTTTTGTTAGCCGGAAACCAAATACATTTCGATACCATTCGATTGCTTTATCAAGGTCCCTGACAGAAACAGCAATATGTCCCATTTTAATCGGATTCTGTTCCTGTCTATTTTCTGAAGTCTGCCCGGTAATCTGTGACATACATAAAAGAAAAATTAAAACTATTTGCACAAATCTTGTCATTAACATATCCTCTTAATAAAAAAATTCAATCTATATGAAGCAACTCCGGTGGTGGCGCCGGTTTTTCCCCCTTAATAAATATACCGAGACGGATATATTTTCTATCTTTTTCATCAAGAGGCGGTTCTCCCGAGTAATCATGCCACCTTGAAAGAAATTCCTCCCTTTCAATAAAACCTTTGCTTCCGAGAAGAGAAGGGTCTTCAAAATACATGTTTTTCTCATCAAAACCTGTAACAATTACATAATGGCCGTCTTCCCATACCTTTTCCCATGGTTCGCCCTGTTCGTCCCGCCATGCCTGTATGGCTACAATAACAGGAATTCCATCTTTAATTGATAATTCAAGATCCTCTATAGTAAGATTTTCTTTTATTTCTCCTTTTAAACCTTTATCGACGGCCACTCTTACTATATCTTCAGGATCTGTTCCGGAATCGGGGCTCGTATTAAGTAATACAATCAAATCCCCTTCTCTGTGTTCTATACCCCAGTACATAAGAATCCCCTGAAGACATGAAGCGCCGCAGGAATAGGTAGTGCTCTGCCTTACATCTGGCACGTTAAGTAATATTTTTTCCACCGTTACAGGTTTCGCATCTTCTGCATAAGCCCATGTTAAGTGAGAAAAATTCGTAAAAACAGATAAAATAATAATGAATAATATTTTCTTTATCATTTTTTTAACCGCTGATTATTTATATCAACGATTGTCCTCCTTCCTATTGTTATTTGCATCATGCCTGTCTTTCAGATGTTTTATGATATTTTCTATTTCCTTTATGACAGGTCTGCTTTTTTCTCTCAGGATTTTTTTCAGGTTATCTTCAAATTGTTTTATTTTATCCATTTCCATATGAGAAATAATATTACCAGGAGTAAGAGCATGAGAAGGGGGATTATTTTTTTTTTTGCTGCTTTTAACCTTCCCTGTGATTTCCCAGTCTTCACCTTCCACAAGATTTGACAATCCGCGCCATACATTTGCTTCTCTGAAGGTTTCCGGGTTTTTCTTATCTGTAACAACCACACAGGGAAAGACATTCCACTTTTCTACCAGCCTGGAAACTTCATCTACGGTAAGATCCCTTATAAGTTCTTCCATATGGCCCGGAGTATTTTTCGCAATCATTCTCTTTAAAAGCAATGTTTTTCTCTCTTCCTCAGAAGAAATTTTCAAATTATAATTATCCTGTAACAGTCCTGTCAGAATATTTTCATCAAAATGAAAGCCGAATTTAAAATAATTTAAAATCATTCTGATTTTATAATCTCTGTCTTCATTAAAAGGAATTTTAGCAAAGGATTTAACAAGGTCTTCGTCGTTTACTTTATCATCGTGAACTTCGACCAGTATATGTTTCACTTCATTAAACTCTGATTCAGACAAATTGCCTGATTTTAATTCTTCCATATTTTCTTCATTTATATTAAAATTTTCAGAGAACTCGATAGATTTATCAATAGTATCAAGAGTTTTCCCTCCGCCGTTTTTCAAATCGAGTAAAATCTTTGCGGCAAGATAGCGAAAGGATTTTTCATCTTTAATACTCCCGACCCAGAGGACGGAATTTCTCACAGTGCGGCCGCAGTAATCTTTTCTTTCTTTTGCTCTGAGGCCTGTAACTGCAAGAACTAAATCTTCGTCATATCTGTTTAATAAAACGGAACAGGATTCACTCTGGATCAATCCGTTTATCGCTGAAATATGAGGAGGATATTTTCGGAAAAAATTTCCTCTCTTACAGACCGTCAGCCAGCAGTAATCATGTTCCGGCTCTCTTCCGGCACTCTGCACATAAACAGTTACGTCCATAATAAAACCTTTCATAATGGCGTGACGCGTGACGCATAACGCGTGACGCGTGACCGGTGACTATAGTTTATCATAACCCTGAAGTATTTCAAAACCGTTTCCTTTTTTACATCTGTCAGTAAATCTTGTAATGGCATCTCTCAGATATTTATCAAGGCCAAGCCAGGAGCGGAGGAAACTGAATAGACCCCATCCCGTTTCCTGCTGTTTTAAATGTAATTTCAATAAAAATCTTAATAAATAACGAAGGGGCTGTTCACTGTCTTTCGGGTCATAGCGGGCTTCATTATGTTCTTTCGTAAAATAAAAATGAGTTTTCTCATTTTCAGATGTTATATGGGAAAAAACCACGTTGCCTGTAGTCTGTACCGGCGTTATGACGGTAACTATATAGTTTCTCAGGTTATCACTCTTAAAAAGGTCAAACAATCTCTTGTATTCTGTCTTTATTTTCTTTACCAGTTCTTCAGATTGATTGTTTTTTATGTATTTCTCACACTTTATGGGAGCAAACACAATAAGTCTCGGTTCTTTAAGACCTTCCTGATAAACTCTTTTGAAAAACTCCGTAACCTCTGCAGGTCTGTTAATACTTTCATTGTATTTTCCATGTCTTTCCATAAGAGAAGGCGTATCTATTGCTACAAGCAGGGCATGTGATTTTTCCAGAATATCTTTAAGTGAACTTTTTTCTTCTGCTGTAGCGCTGCTGGATATATATTTACCGGGGAAATCTATAAATTTAAGTTTCAGAGTAGGCTTTTCACCCAGTTTTCCCAGTTCAAAAACAAAGGTTCTCTTTTCTTCCGTTCCCTGAATACCGAATTTCTGGTCCCCTGCTTCAAAAAATGTATCTTCTCTGTCAAAAAGGCTTTTCAATTCTCCAAGACGATCCTGAAGGATGGACGCGCTCTCCATATCGGGTGTAATCTGAAGATTTGCACCGCTTGTATCACTTTCAAATCTCTCGTACATAGTTGTGAGAAGACTTGTTTTCCCGACGCCTCTCGGGCCGAACATACTTACTGTAACTTCATGCATGTAACCTGTTTCTCCTTTGCTATCGTGACGCGTAATTTACGTAACGCGTAACGCGTGACGCGTGACGCGTGGTTTCGTAATGCGTGATTTACGTGATGCGTGATGCGTGATGCGTATCCGGGGCGTTTTATAAAACGCCCCTACTCACTTTTCACTCTTCACGCTATCATGAAATCTTCAATTCCATTAAATTTCTCCACATCTTCTATTGCTTCATCCCATGATTTCCTGAGCCTTGTTTTTTCTCCCAGTCTGGTAAATTCCGATGACCATATGTCTGCTCTGAAATCATAGTAAAATTCTTCCCATTCCGATTTTACTCCTTCTGCTCTTATTACTCTGTCAATAAATTCTTCTACCATACAGAAGGCTGACTGGTTGGGCTCACAGAGGAATTTTTCCGTCTCAGTTTCTATTTCATATAAAACCCTTCCGTAAAGCCTTTCCAGATTAACCCTTACATCCTTTGCAGAAGGATGACGTGATAGTTTCTGATCCGTTTCATCAGGAACGAAACAATCCAGAAGTTTTCTTATACGATGATGTATCAGGCCTCTGTAAGAAAGATTAAAAGCAGTAATAATATCAAAACCGAGTCTTAATCTAGAAAGTCTTTCAGGTATTATATTAAAGAGTTCCTCTAAAAATCCGGAGCCATCTGATTTTATAAACTCTCCGATCTTACCTTTTTCGCTGAGAATTTTTGCCACAGAAGCTCTCTTTTTATCGAGTGTTTCTTTAAGACCTTCATCCAGTAAAAGAAACTGTCCCGTAATACTGGTGCGCATTTCATGAAGATATTTATTATATACAATATCATAAGAACCTTCCGTATGACGCCTTACTTCAATCTGATTTATGTCAGGTATGCCGCTTTCATTATTACATGTATCCAGAACATTTGCCAACCTGGATTTAAAAGGACTTTCTTTAGAATCTCTCTCAGGCCTCAGTTCCCTGAGAAGATGTTCAAGGCCATTTGTAAGTTCTGTCCATATACCGTCAAAAAGCCTTCTGAACAATATAAATTCTTCCGAAGTGGATGTTTTCACTTCCCCCAGGGCTTTACGGCATTTAGAAAGTTCTGAGGAAACAAGCCTGTGAAGCTGATTTAAACTGTCCTGGCATGCTGCAGAATATCGTTTATCAAGAGACGTAATATTATATGCCATATAATTCAGGATTTTATCCAGGATTTCACTCTGTACGGAATCCATGTCAGAACAGTCAACAGTAAGACATTGAACTACTTTTATATGATGTTTGTCTATAGTCCCTGCAAGATCGATACAATTATTGGAATTATCACCGTTTTCAGAATTTTTGCCCGTCCTGTTCAGAATCATAAAAGACCAGAGATCAACAGGGAGATTTACAAGAGATGACCGCGCAGTATCATATAATTTCACATCCACGTCTGCCCAGAAATCACCGCTCGATTTCGGCATACGAACAAAAAGCACCGTATCTATATTTTCTCCCAGGGTTTTTATAAGACGCTCTTCATCACCGAGTCCTGTATCTCCCAGACCCGGCATATCTATGAGGGCAATTTTCCCTGCCCCGGGAGAAGGATATTTACATACAATCTTTACTTCCCTTACTGCAAGATAATTAAAATAAATCCTTTCTCCTCCCTGTGTATCCTGTGCCACATATTCCCTTATCTGTCCCTTAGATATCCTGAGAGGAGCTTTACCCAGAAGTCCTGCATATTTCGGGAAATTGACATGATAATTCCTGAGATGTTCATACTTGGCCCGCGGGTCTGCATAGGCAGGAGAATTATCGGGTAACGGAGGCAATTCATTCTCTGAAAAATCATGAAGAGAAAAAGGTCTCATACCGAGACGGAGTTCTTCGAAATAGGGAGCAATAACCTGGTCCAGAAATGACTGTTCAGTATGAAAAAACACCTCGCCATATGTTTCTATATCGGGATTATGATATATGGAACTTCTCACACCTGTACAGTGGAGCCTGTTCCCGTCGGGGATTTCGGCAGATGTAAGTCCCGTGAGGCTCTGAAGGAGGCGACTTTTCCCCGTACGGGCTCTGCCTACTACGCCTATATTAAGGGTCTCTCTGGAAAAACGGGATTTGATTTTATTCAGGTTATTTATTTCTGATATGATGCTGTTCTGAATGTTCTGAACATTGATCTCTTTCATCCGTCCTTTAATGTCATCTTCTGCATTTTCCGATATTTTATTTTTCATAATATCCAGTTTCGTCAGGTTAAAGGACAGACTGTTCAGGTTTTTTATTACTTTCTGGATTTTAACCGCTACCGGTCTTCTCTGTTCCAGAATATTATCTATCTTCTCCACTCTGTTTTTTTCTTCTATGTTCATGTTTCAATCCTTTCTCTGCTTGTTCCGTGACCATGTGTCTATATTCATATAAATCCTTAAGTTTATTCCATCTTCTCATGATCTCTTCATTCTCTTCGGTTGCTTCCTGAGTAGTTATTCCCATAGACGAAGCAAGGAGATATATACTGTTGAGCTGTTGCCATCTGAGCTCCATAGAAGCCATGCTCTGCTCACGTGTATCGGCAGTGTTTACTTCTTTCCATCTTTCAATATATGCTCTCAGGTTAATTTCATCCATAATTTCTCACCACCTATACATTATACATTACCACAGCTTTAATCTCAATTACTCCAAAGCTAAAAATTTGACTTTCCTCTCCTGGTGAATTATAATTCTTTAATAATTTTTTACAGGAGGGATTGTCGTAATGAACTATTATTCAATAAAAAAAGAAAAACTTTCACCGAAGGAAGTGGCTCTCCAGCAACGACAATCACGAAAACTCCTCTGGGAAGGATTCAAACTTCATGATGAAGCCAGAGACGAAAGAGATACTATAAAGAATCTTTTTCGTAAACATCTGTCGGAAGAAACAGAAATTTTTATTCCCCATGATGCTCAGATAGACGTATTTTCAAATGACACGGGAACACACATGATACCGGATCTTTTGAAGAACGTCCTTATAAATATAAAAAGTTCAACCGTAGTGCGTCCACTTACGGTGGAAGACATAAAAAAATTTGTCCAAACTGCGGTAAATAATAAACTGCCCTTTACCATAAGAGGAACAGCGACATGGCCTTTCGGCGGCTGTGTTCCGTTAAACGGTGATATAATCCTTGACCTGAGCCAGCTCAGAAGAATGACTTTGAATAAACAGGACTCCACTCTTTATATAGAACCTGGAGTAACTTTTGCAGAAGCCAGAAATTACCTGAGAGACGAAGGATTTACTTTAATACAGGAAATTACAAACCCCTATTCGGGAACTGTTGCAGGGTGGATAAGTACAGGGGGACAGGGTCTGGGAAGCTATAAATACGGCCATGTAACGGAATCTATAGCAGAGATTCAAATAGTTACACCGTCAGGAGAATTAAAAACCTGTACGAAAAATGATAAAGATTTTTCTCTTTATACGGGGACAGAAGGGCAGCTGGGTATAATCACCGGTATTACGTTAAAAGTTCAGGAAAACAGATATATATCTAAACCCTATGCTTTTACATTTCAGTCCTGTAAAGAATCAGTGGAATTCATAAAAAAAATCAGTGACAATGACCTTACTCCCACATCCGTAATATATTATGATGAACCTTATATAAAGCTCGTCTGTGAAATAGAAAGAGAAAATCTTGTAAAACTTCAGCAGGACTGTCTTGAAAGAAAAGATGAAAAAAGACTTTCAGAACTCTCGTCAGATCTGGATGAATTAAAACATTTAAAAAATTCTTCCCATGTAATAGTAATGGAGTTTGACACTCTTCCCGATTACCAGAAAGCCCTGAGAACAGGTATGTTTGACAGCAGCAGACCTGTATTCAAACAGTTGCCTGTAAATCTTGCCCATAAACTATGGGATCATCGTTATGCTCCTGTTCAGATAAAACGGAAAGGGCCTTCTCTCGTCGTAAGTGAAAATATTATTCCCCTTGCTTCACTTGAAAAATACAGAGATTTCTGTTCCCGCTTCGTAAAAAAAGCGATGGAACTGAATCTCATGACAGAAGCTCATATACTTAAAAACAATATGGTTTTAGTTCAATCCATAGTACTTGCAGATACAGCCCACCTGAGACACTATACCTATTTAGGACTGGTTCCCTTTTTCTCTCAAATTGCCATTAACATGGGAGGGAAAATCTATGGAACAGGCATATGGAATACTCCTTTTATGAAAAACCATGGTGAAGAAAAACTAACAATCCTCAGGAAGGCAAAAGAGGAATCTGATCCGGCCGGATATATAAACAGAGGCAAATTTTTAAATTATAAAGGCAGAAATTTCGTTTATAAAGCATTTTCAAATTACACTCAGAAAATTCTGGCAATTGCATCCCATGTATTCGAAGGAGGGTCGGGAGAAAATATATCATGGCTTTTAGGAACGGTATTCCCCAGGGTAGTCCCTGCAGGTTCAAGAGTAAAACGGGATCCCGTGAGAGATATTACCTGTATCTGTGCAGAATGTGACAGCTGTGAAAGGGTATGTCCTACAGGTGATGTTTTTGGTTCCTACGGCCCTGCCACTCCCATAATAAGAAGAAGAACTGCAAACAGACTGTCTCAGGGTAAAAAGATAACACAGGAAGAAGCCCTGGGGTTTCTGGTATGCACCAGATGCGGCAACTGCAACCGCGTATGTCCTGCTTCAGTTCCTCTTACAGATCTTTATAACCTGGTGGAAAAAGATAAAGAATTCAATAAAATACTGAATCTTACGGAAGAAGAAAAAGAAGATTTCATAGGAAGAGCATGGCAGATAATGAAAGAAAGCCCTCTTTACGGCAGACATACTCAATCTGTCCATAAGGATGAAAAATCCCATCTCCAGCATGGAATTAATATTACCTATCCGCGAGATTTTGAATATGCAAGCCTCTATATAGATCCTGTAACATGTATCCATTGCGGCATGTGTTCCAATGAAAACGCCTGCACATACGGAGCAAGAACAGGAGTGGCAAGAGAAATACCGGCACTTTCGGAAAACAGATGTGCTCTTTGCAATGCCTGTGTCAACTACTGTCCCATGAACAGAACTGCCCAGAAAGAAAGGATTCTACTCGACAGGTACATATACAATGCTGCAGATCTGGCGGAAAAACGATACTGGATAAAACAGAAAGAAAGAATTCATGACACGACAATCGTAAAACGTTCGGAAATACTTAAAGAAGTGGCAGATATATATGTTACGGATGATATTGTCATGGAAATAGACAGAGAGTCTTCTACGGGAAAAATTCCTGTTTCAGGCATGGGACAGGGAGACAGACATATGGGTATAGGCTTTGATGCAGAAAGATTTTCACATTTCCATATAGTAGGGCCTGCCCAGAACCGGCTCCATGAGGGAGACCCCGATGAAGAACTGTCAGTAACACTGGGTAAAAGGGATCCCTTCTGTGTGTTTGACGAAGAAGGACATATAATAAACAGAAAACATCCGCAGTTGCTTATAGGAACACCTGTTATTTACAATGTAATGCCACTGGAAAGTAACGGAAAGGTAGAACTTGCCCTCATAACTGTGGCAGAAAAACAGAAAAGCCTTGTTATCATGGATTTCCAGACCCTTCTTGAACATTATCCCACTTTTCTTAAAGAAGGAAATTATGAAAAACTGCCTTCCGTCATTGTTCCCAGAGTAAATTACGATATAGCTCAGAGACTCATAACAGGACAAACGGTAGGGAGGAAATTTCTGCAGAATCTCTGGACATGCCCTATGTTTGAACTTCCTTTCCACAAAGGCATGGCGGAAACACTTACCTATGTAAAGGAGTGCGCCTGGCAGCAGGGGAAAAATGTGCCTCTTATCAGCGGTTATCTGCCTGTAAGTGAATATGACATAATAGGAGATGAAACACTTGTCTATGATATAGAGAAAAAAATAGATTATCTGCTGGAATTAAATGTTGATGTCATTCATATAGAAGGACTCAGAAACAGAGATAAATATTTTGTAACATCAAAGGCAGTAAGAGCGCTTCATCATTATCTTCTGTCCACAGGCAAACGTTTTGAAGTATCGATTATCGCATCGGGAGGCATAAGGCTCGCTTCAGACACACAGAAAACTATTCAGAGAGGAGCAGATGCCACCGCTATAGATTTTGCAGCACTCCTTTCCCTTGACCCTTCTGCATACCAGGCTATTATTCAGAAAAAAACGTCTACTGAAAAGTTGATCAGTCTTGAACCGGAATGGGCAGTAAAAAGACTGCAGAATCAGGCGGAATCCAGAAAGGTGCAGATTATTGAAGTACTGGGGGCTTCAGGATTTAAAGATATAAAGAAAACAGTGGGAGAAGAAGGAAGACTTATTGATTTTAATATTTTAGAGGAAAGAATAGAGAAAGATATATTTGAAGATCCATCTATTATTGAAGTCTATAAAAAAATAAATGAAGAACTTATTAAGCATGAAGATTCTCTCGAGATAAACAGGGAACATATATGTTATTCGGAACTAAAGAAACTCATAAAACCTGCAGCCCTTCCCCATCATTTCTACTGTCTCGGTTCCGACAATCAGTCTCTTTATTCTAAAGATTATGTATGGCCGGGGAAATTAATAGAATCCATGGGCCGTATGGCTTCAGGTGATATGTCCATGATTGATCTGAAAAATGTTCAGGCCACAGGCAATTTAGGAGACGGTTTCGATGTTATGGGACTCAGATACAGCAGAAATCCGGCAGATCTCAGTGATGAAGAAGTTAACAGAGTCAGAACGGATGTATATCTGGGAAAATCTCTTACATTAAAAGCTCCCTGGATGTTCGGAGGTAAATCCGTAGGTTCCGTAGGTCTGGACACATGGAGAGCCCAGGTGGTAGCAGCGAGAGTCCTGGGCATTCAGGTCGATACAGGTGAAGGAGGGTATGCGACGTCCTTCTTCCTGAATAAAAAGGGAGAACCTCTATTTTTCACCGAACAGGAAGTTCAATCAATAAAGGGATTTTTCCGTGACGGCACATGGTACTGCATAAAAGACATAAGAAAAATCCTTGAAGATAACAGAATCCCTGAAAAACACAGTCATATATTGACGAGAATAAAAAATGAACCTGATTTGAGTCCTGTCCTCTTTAAAACAATTGTAGATAAAGAGGATGAACCATATGTGTCTACAGAACTGAAAACAGGTCTTTTCGGCGTAACAAAAGAAACCATAAAAAAAGCACGCCGTGTAGTTATTGCCTACAGCCAGGGAGCGAAAATGGGTATAGGAGGTCATATACTCTCACAGAAGGTAAACAGGCTCGTTGCCTATCTTCGCGGCATTGAAGGCATTCAGTATATAAAAGAAGAGGAATTTGATAAACTCATAAATATGCTCCATAAATTCGGAAAGAAGGAAAAACATCCCCTGAAAGAAGATGCTGAAAAATCTGTTAAAGAACTGGAAAAATTCAGACTCGCCGGTGAAGTAACAGATGAGCTCAAAGAATCTCTGTTATACCTGCAGAATAAAGCTTATAAGCTTCATGAAGATAAATTACTCGATCCTCTGGAATTTCAGCAGATTATAAGACTCTGCACGGATTCTATAGATTATTCTTATACAAGTATTATATCTCCCTTCCCCTTTCATAACTGTTATTCCATAGAAGATGTGAAGGCATTTATAGATATAGTGAGGATGATTAATCCCGATGCAGTAATAGCAGTAAAAGTATCTCCTTCCATTGATATAGAATTTATTGCGGCAGGCCTTGCCCGTATAGCAAAAGACAATACGGTGGATATTATAGCGAAAAAAGGCATGATTGAAGGGACGGAAAATCTGTCTGAAAAATCGGCTGAATGGGCGAAAAAATACGGCATGAATATAGAAATATGGCTCGACGGGCCCAGAGGAGGCACGGGAGCAAGCCCCAATATCATCAAAGGACAGATGGGCATGCATATTGAATATGCCATTCCTCTTATTCATAACAGGCTCGTAAGAGACGGTCTTCGGAATTATATTAAATTTTTCGTAAGCGGCGGCATAAGAACATATGAAGATGTCATAAAAGCTGTTGCTCTGGGAGCGGACGGAGTCATATGGGGAACAGGCCCTATGGTAGCCATAGGTTGTGACAGAAACAGGAACTGTCATGACGGATGCTCCCGCGGTATTGCCACAAGCAATCTCATCATGCAGAAACTCAGAGATATAGAAGAAAATACGACTCAGATTATAAATGCTTTTACCATGATGCAGATGCAGGTCATACGTTCTCTTGCATCGCTGGGGATAAAGGATATAAGAGAACTGAGAGGAAGATTTGACCTGATACACTGGATGGGTCTTAAAGAAAGAGTGGATCACCGTATAAGACTCAGGCGTGAAGCATCATTACAGCTTGCAAGACAGAAGGTAAGGGATCTGCCGAAACCACATTTCGAGCAGAGACAGACAGGAGTATCAAACTGCGGAGTGGCTGCAGTTCATGGAACAGAACCTGTGCCGGCAGAAATACTCCATAAAACCCTTCAGTCTATGGAAAACCGTGGCATGGATGGCGTAGGTATGGCGAAAAGCCTCTGTTTCCCGTCAAATCCAGATGAATATGCATTCACCGTTCTTGTGAAAGATCCGTTACAGATTGAAATAGAGTCTTCTCTCAGAGAGACGACAAATGGCACGTTAAGAAAAAGAGCGAGAGAAGAGACCATCCGTAGCAGGGAAAATCTGGTAAATATAATCAGAAAAGTCTTTCTGGAAGATGTTTTCGAACTGTTTCCAGGCCCTACCGGCCTCATAGGAGAAAGAGATTCTTACAGAAAAAACGAGGCCGGAGAAGAAAGAGATTTTAGAGATTTTGGAGCAGAGTCTACTGATCCGGGAGATATATACAGATTTTTTGTCCGCGTAAAGAAAAATGCCCTTCAGTCTTATATAGAAAATAATCTCTTTAAAGAGCCTCAAAAATCTCTATGGGAAATACTGTTTCCGGGGATAAACAAAGAAAATTACAGAGATAATGAAAAATTTATGAGAAAAGCAGAAGACAGTTTTGTTTTTAACAGAGCTGTCCTCATATCGTCCATGCTCTATGCCTATGAAATAAAAGACGAATACAGAGAAAGCTTTATAGAGAGGGAATTGAGAGATGAAAATTTCTGGAGAGAAAAATATGATATACAGGAAATAACGCCTGAAATAATAGAGAATAATCCTGCCGTACGATGGATTGCAGAGAAAGGATTTTTTGAAAAATATCCCTATCCATGGAATAAATACAGATATAAACAGAGAACAAAGAAAATAGCTACAGTGCTGTCATGCGGGAAGAATTTTGCATGCTGGAAAACTGCAGGAAGAGAGATACCATGGGAAACTCCCCCTGCACCGAATAATATAATACATGTGAGACTTGCCACAGGTTCAGTCGTAGAACAGATGAATGCCCATCCTTTCTCAAAACTCAATACTGCCCTTACTCATAACGGAGAAACTACCAATTATGAAGCTCTGAAACAGAGGGTTGAACAGTTCGGTCATACTCCTCTCGCAGGGACAGACACAGATGTGGCTGCTCTGAAATTCCACCTCCTTTCAGATGAATGGTCCTATCCCGACTGGGCACTCTTTGAAAGTTTTTCACCCACTACAGGCGATGATCTCCTCTTAGTAGAAGAACATGAAAGAGAATCCCTCGAAAGGGTTCAAAGGGTAGAATTTGCCAGTTCTCCTGACGGCCCCTATCAATATCTCTGCCTTCGCCATGATCCTTACAGGCATATTACGGAAAGAGTGGATCTGAAAGACCCTGCAGATCTGCGACCAAATGTAAGCATGATCTGGCATGAAAGAAAAGGCGATAAATTGAGAGCTTTCAGTATTATTGCTTCCGAAGAACAGGCGGGCCACGTAATGCTAGATCTTATGGACAGGACAGGTATTATAGACGGAGCAGAAGCAGATGAAACCTTCGTAAGTCCGGGTATGATAAGCAGGGCAACCTTCGATGAAAAATCCGGGATCACAGGTATGGAATTTATAGACAGATACGGTAAAACGGTAAATCTCACAGATCCCGGAACTCATTACAGTTACAGAAGATCTTATAAAGGTGAAAAAAAATTTCCTGCTATAGAGGAGACTGTAAAAAATAATTTCCATCAAATGAAAGATAAGATACTCGAGAATATTGCTTCATGGACTTTTGAAGAATATACCTCTACGTTAAATTATATGGTAGAACATTCGAAAGACAATGAAAAATCTGCCATAAAAACATTCACATGGCTTATAGATTATCTGCGGACAATAAATACGGGAGATAAAGCCAAAGGTTCCCTCAGAGATATAACAGTAAATATTTTATATAAACTCTTTGATAATATTTCAGCAGAAGGCTACAGGAAAACAGATATAAAATCCGTATCTGCCATGACAGGGCCGCAATCGAAAGATGACATACTCATAGTAGACGGCACAGGTTTTCTCCCTGAAGGTATAGACAGAGATACAGTTCTGACACCATTTTTATCCGGAGCCTATGATATGGGATGGAGAAAATTTATCCTCTACAGAGTAACAGGACAGAGGTGTATTTCCACAGCGCCTTTCGGCACAGGTGATACAGATGATGTATCAATAGATATTTACGGGAAACCCGGGGAATATACGGGAGCCTTTATGCAGGGGGGAACAATAAGGGTTCACGGGAATGCACAGAATTTCACCGCTATGGTTATGCATCACGGGAATGTTTATATATACGGAAATTCAGGAAAAGTCTGCGGTTATGCTTCAAAAGGCGGTCATGTATTCATCATGGGAAATATTGTAGACAGAGCCTGGACCAATTCCGTAAATGATCCGAGATGTCAGAACCTTGACGTCAGAATTCTGGGATATGCCACAAAATATGCGGGAGAATCACTTATGGGAGGAGATTTCTTTTTCGGAGGCCTTACCTTTGACGTGGCAGGTAATGTTATTACAACCCCGAGACCCTATGGAGGGACAAAACTCCTCGGAGGAGCATCGAAAGGAAGTTTTCTCTTTTTTGATCCATGGAAAAAACTTGAGGGATTTCAGTACAGACATGGTGTAAAAACAGACATTACGGAAGGCCTGTGGAATAAATTTAAACCCCGTGTCCTGGAGACATTTAAAGAGGCAAATATTTCAATAATCAATAAAAACGGCGAGAATTATATTACGGCAGATAAAAAAGAAATACCTGTAATACCGGAGAAATTTACTCTTATAATCCCAAGAGGAGGATTGAAAGGATACGAATCTCACTGAACACATAGAACAGGACTTACGCAAAAAGTAAAGAGAATCCTGTCATTGCGAGCGAAGCGAAGCAATCCCATGATTACAACAGAAACCGTTGGGATTGCTTCGTCGCTTCGCTCATCGCAATGACAAAATGAGTAAGTACAGATAGAAATCTACAAAGTTTAACAAAAAGTTAACATGTATCTATATATATTTATGGTAGAATTATTTATAATTTATACGTCAGGCATTGATATAGATAAGAATCCGAATTTTATACTATTTAGCTTTAGACATAGTAGTCTGCCTGTCTGGTGTTCCGGAGAAAAAAATATCACGGCAGCACAGGTATATTTTATTGAATTATAATGCTCCTCCTTAAATATAAAAACTATTGCTCTCTCTCAATAATGAGAATTACACAAATGATAGAGAAAAAAGTCAATAAAATTAAATTTTGTGATAGATAAAATAAAAATTGCCTCTGTACTGTGATTGTGTTATTATATAGTTTATTACTCACTATTCACTTATATAAAATGGTGATGTTATGTCCGGAAAATATGCAGGTTATTACTGCTGCCATATTCCAATTGAACTTATTACCGCATCGGGCCTGGTTCCTTTTCGTCTGAATGGACTCGGGGATTTCCCTGAAAAATCTTACAGTTATTTTCCCGGAAATTTCTGTATGTTTACACGAAGCTGTCTCAATCAATCCCTTACTTTAGATTCTGAATCTTTTGCCGGTCTTATCATAGCCAGTTCCTGTGACTCTATGGAACGATTTTATGATATAGTAAAAAAATATACATATCTTCCTTTTGTTCACCTTCTGGATATGCCGAGAAAAACCGGTAGTTCCGCTGCGAGGTATTTTACGGAACAAATAACATGTTTAAAAGAAATGCTTGAACATTATACAGGTTCTGAAATTTCTTCAGATAAAATAAAAGAAGCTATTTTTTTATACAATGAAAATAGAGGATTCTTCAGGAAAATAGAACTTCTCAGAAGAGATATTTATATTCCTTCTTCATATATTATGGATATAATAATAAAGCAGCCGGCCCCGGCTGAATTGAATATTAAATTAAAAGAAATTCTTAATAAAGATTTTGAGGGGACTAAAGAAACTTTACCGAGAGTAATGATTTCCGGCAGCGCAATGGAAGATCTCACATTTATAAATCTTATAGAATCATCAGGTGCTCAAGTAGTATATGAAGATTTCTGCTTTTTACGGCATGTCCGCATGTCTCTGGATACCCAGAAACCTCCCCTCGAAGCTCTTTCTGAAGGGTATCTTCATAAATCACCATGTGCCAGAATGTGCGGTTCTGTTAAAGAGAGATTAAAGAATATTAAA
The DNA here is from genome assembly GCA_029555925.1 of Bacillota bacterium. The sequence goes on along the minus strand of JAKPQU010000211.1, from coordinate 1,566 downwards.
GAGATAATTGCAAATTATTCAGTAGATGGTATAATATTTTATCTGATAAAATTCTGTGATATTTTTTCCTGGGACATCCATATGTTAGTTTCTTCCCTTCGTTCTATGGATATACCGGTTCTCGTAATAGAAGGTGATTATCCTGTGAAAGCCAGAGGGCAGCTTGCCAGCAGAATAAGGGCTTTTATAGAAATGTTTGAGGACAGATTATGAAGAGATTGGGATTTATAAAATTTCTTCACACACATCCCGTATTGTTTAGTTTTATAGCTTCAATACTTATCCCTGCATCAATAAATCGTGAATTTTCTTATAACAGTCATATGACTCTTGCCTGTATTAAAGCTTATTCGAAGACTCTGAATAAGAAAGAGAGAAGTGTATGGCATAATCTGTTATTCCCGTCAGAGATATTTCATTCCATGAATATTTCGTCTTTTGTATTTGAAATGGCTTCTTCCATACTGGCAAAATTTAATGTGTCAAACAGATTGATCTCTTCCATAGAATGTGCGGGACTTACAAGGGAACTCTGCTCCTTTCAGAAATGTGCCGCAGGGGCTGTAAGGAGCGGATTAATACCTTCGCCGGACATGATTGTCACCTCATCGGAGTTATGTGATTCCATAAGAAAAATCGGAGAATTTTATGATAAAAGTGAAAAACATTTTTATCTTGACGTTCCCTTTGACAACAGTGAAAATTCCGTTAAGTATGTAAAAGAACAGCTTGAAGATTTTATAAAATGGCTTGAATTTAATACAGGAATGAAATATTCGGAAGAGAAACTCAGAAGATCCCTGAAATATTCAAATCAGCTCAGGAAAAACATGGTAAAAGTAATGGAATTGAGGAGAGACTACCCGGGGATAATGGGGGCAAAACCTGTGTTCGGCCTGTTCAATTTCAATCTTTTTTACGGAAGCCTGCAGGGAGTAAAAATCTCGGAAATTTTACTCGCAGAATTGAGGAAAAAATCCCGCTCCTTCAATCTTCACCGGGAGCAGACAAAAATACTCTGGCTTTATTTCGTGCCTTTTTATAAAGAATCTTTTACGGACGTTTTGAAGAAAAATGAGTCCCTGTCGGTAGTTTTTGAAGAAATGAATAATATATACTGGGAAGAACTCTCTTTAGAAGACCCTCTGGAAGGGCTGGCAAAAAAGATCATGTCTTCTCCTTTTTTCGGTTCTGCCTGTAACAGGGTTGATAAGATCATGGAACTCTGTGATTTTTTCGACATCCATGGAGCTGTACATTTTTCTCAGTCGAGTTGCAGGAAAATCAATGGAGGAATAAGACTCATAAAAGATGCCCTTTCAATGAAAAATATACCTTTACTGGAACTGAGCGGGGATTGTATAGACAGCAGAAATTATTCTGACGGACAGCTTAAAACCAGGCTTGAAGCTTTTATTGAGATGTTCGATTATACTTTATATGAGAATCGTGACGCGTAACGCGCAATGTCATTAAGTTAAGAAAAAAGATTTTATAAATTAATATTACCCTTATGGAATAACGTCTTATTTCCCTCCCTTGAGGGAGGGATTAAGGGAGGGTGTC